>CAZLIW010000261.1:0-3156 GCA_964559325.1 uncultured Halanaerobium sp.
ATCCCAATGACAATTTTTATATGGTATCAAGAATTGGGTCTTCTGTTCCCCCACACTGTACAGGTCAGGGAAAAACATTACTTGCTTTTTCTGATAGAAAAATTGCAGACAAAATTATTAATGCTAATGGCCTTAAAAGATTTACTCCACATACAATTACAAACAAATAAGATTTTTTTAAGGAATTAAATAAAATCAATGAAAGGGGGTATGCAATAGACAATTCAGAACATCAGGAAAGACTCAAATGTTTTGCGGTTCCAATATTAAACACAGAAAATAAAGTTGAAGCTGCATTAAGTGTAAGTGGTTTTAAAGAATATTTTAAAGATGAAAAAAGACAGAAAAAATATTTAAATGCATTAAAAGAAGCAAAAAGTAAAATAGAACTTAAAATGGGATTTATTTAATAAAAATTTATAAAAAGGATGATAAAAAATGTTTAAAATTAATGGAGTAGTTCCCCCAATGATAACCCCTTTCAAAGAAAATGGAGATCTTGATGAGAAAGGACTTGAAACACTAGTTGATTTTCTAAGTGAAGAAGTAGATGGATTATTTATAACAGGATCATATGGTAGTGGTGCTTTAATGAACATTGAAGAAAGAAAAAAAGTTGCGGAAATATCTTATGAAGTTAGTAATGGAAGAATACCAATTATTACAATGGTGGGTACAACAAACACCAAAGAAAGTATTGAATTAGCTAAACACTCTGAAGAAATAGGCATCTCAGCAATTGCAGCTGTAGGACCATATTATTATGAACATAACCAGGAAGATTTAATCGTGTTTTATGAAGATTTAATAAATTCTGTTGATATTCCCGTATATCTTTACAACAATCCCAAATTTCAGGGTTATGAAATAGATCTAGAAACATTAAAAACTCTGAAGAAAAAAGGACTGGCTGGAATTAAAGATGCTACTTTTGATATATTAACTCATGCTACTTATCATAGAGTTCTAAAAGATGAAAATTTTGATATAGTTCTTGGTACAGAAGCCATGTGGGCTTCAGCAAGAGCACTTGGCTGTGAAGCTTTTATACCTGGATTAGCAAACGCTTTTCCTGAAATAAATAAAAAAATGTATGAAGAAGGTATGGATGGAAAAGTTGAAGCATGTCGGGAAACACAATTTATAGTAAATGAGCTTAGAGATGTTATGTATCTTGCACGTTCTACCCAGTTAGCAGTATATGCTATGTTAGAAATAAGAGGAATAATAAAAGCCTATCCTAGAGCTCCATTTATTCCTGCAACTGATGAAGAAAAAGCTGCAATAAAAAAAGAATTAATTCGTCTAGAAATGATTTAAATGTAGTTAAATATTCTTAATAATAAAATAAAATTAATTTATATAATATTGCAATTTAACTTAAATAAAAGAAGGAGGTTATAAAAATGAAGTTTGTAAGGTTTAAACATGAGAATAATATATCTTACGGAATATTAGAAGAAGAAAATATACATAATATTAACGGTTCCATCTATCAAAAATATGAAAAAACTGGTGAAGTGTTTAATAAAAATAATGTAAAACTTTTAACCCCCTGTGAACCAAAAAAAATATTTTGTATAGGATTAAATTATATAGAACATATTAAAGAATTGGGTTTAGAAACTCCCAAAAAACCTGCTGGTTTTATGAAACCACTTTCATCAATAATAAATCCAGGTGAAAATATTGTTATTCCTGAAATTGCTACTAGAGTAGATTATGAAGGTGAAATAGCTATAGTTATAAAAGATAAAATAAAAAATGTTTCTACACAAAAAGCAAAAGAACACATTTTAGGAATTACACCTTTTAATGATGTTACAGAAAGGGAACTTAGTTACACACCATCACTAGTGACTTATAGTAAAGCCTTTGACACATTTACAAGCTTTGGGCCTGTAATAAATACTGATATTAATGATATAAGTTTAAATACTTATTTAAATGGAAAAAAAGTACAGGAAGGAAATACAAATAAGTTAATATTCTCATTAGAATATCTAGTTTCTTTCTTATCAAAATGCATGACACTATATCCTGGAGATGTTATTTCAACTGGTACACCAAATAATGTATTAGCTTTAAAAGATGGAGATAAAGTCGAAATTGAAATGGGTGATTCAGTACAGGATCGTCTTGTTAATTACGTTTATGATCCCAAAAAACATCAAGAAAATAATTAATGTTTTTAAACTATAATTTTTGTAAAATTTATAGTTTAAAATACTATAAGTTGCAAACTTTAATAAAAAAAGGGGGAGATATTAAAAAATTCCATCAATTAAAGACCAATTAATTCAAAAATCTTAGGAGGTAATAACATGAGAAAGTATTTATCAATTATGATTACGACAGTTTTATTGATTGGACTATTTTCAGTAAGCAGTTTAGCTGCTTATCCAGAAAAATCAATAACCATTATTTGTCCCTGGTCTGCTGGAGGAGGAACTGATCAATTAGCAAGATTTATAGCTGCAGAATTAGAAAAAGAGTTAGGACAACCAGTAGTAGTAAGTAATAAAACTGGTGGTAGTGGAGCAGTTGGTCATTCTGCAGGAGCATATGCTAAAGAAGATGGCTATACAGTTACCTTAGTAACTTTAGATATCGCAACAATTCATTGGTTAGGACTGAGCAAAGTAAATTATGCAGATTTTGATTATATAATTCAGTTGAATCAGGATCCTGCCGGATTAATGGTTAAAGGTGATGCAGAATGGGATAATGCTAATGATTTTCTTGAAGATATCAAAAACAATCCTAAAGGTGAATTTAAATTTTCAGGTTCAGCAACTGGTACAATATGGGATTTAGCAAGAGTAGGAATGTTAGATGCTGCAGGTATTTCACCACAAAAAGTTAAATGGATACCTACCGGTGGTGCTGCACCATCAATTACAGAATTATTAGGTGGACATATTGAGGCAATTACATGTAGTCTAGCAGAAGCATCTGGCCAATTAGAATCTGGAGATATCAAACCATTAGCTGTTATGGCAGATAGTCGGAATGAATCTTATCCCAACGTTCCTACTTTAAAAGAGCAAGGAATAGATTGGTCAGCAGGAACCTGGCGCGGTTTAGCAGTACCTAAGGGTACTCCTCAAGAAATTGTTGACAAATTATATGATGCCAGCTATAAAATAGCTACAT
>CAZLIW010000262.1:0-3136 GCA_964559325.1 uncultured Halanaerobium sp.
TTCATAGCTTCTTCCTATACCACATGTAAACTCCCGTTTTTTTTCTAACTTAAGCTCATCCAGAATAATTCTTACAAAATCCAGACTTTTTTGATAGCTTTCATTTGAAGGAGATAGAACCTCATTTCTAAAGAACATAGCAAAATATCCAGGATATATGCTGGAAACAGCAATTTCTATATTTTCTTCTCTCCCAGCATTCTTTATTGTCTTAATAATCTCATTTTCTTCATCTTTTCTGGTAAAATTACTTTTATTATAATATTCTGCATCTGAGGACAGTTTGAATACTGCTGCAGTATTCAAAGGAAGTTCATATGTCATCAGATCCTCATTATCAAGCAGATGAGAAAACTTACTGGAATACCCTAAAAGCAAATCATTTATTATTGATAATTCTCTTTCAAACTGTCTGTCATACATTTTTATCCATCCTTTTATATTCTTCCTTTGCCGGAATCATTGACTTCTATAAGATTTTCGGGATATGGGTAAAAGATCGTCTGTGCCAGCAGATAATCTACCTCAAATCTTATTACCCAGGATCTCAGTAAAGCAAGTGGTAAAGAAAAAGGTATTCTTTCTTCTCTGTAATCTTCTAAAGAATTTAAAAAATACTGTCTTTCCCGGGCAGAAATATTTTTAGATACATACCCAAAAATATGCTGCAGCATATTTATCCGCCGACCTGTGCCTGGAACAGTTTTTACTGCTTCAATCAGTTTAGTTCTATATTCTGAAGCAATTTCTGCAAAATCCCCTTTTTTATATGAAGCAATAATACTGCCGAGTTCATTTAATTTTTTCTGATTATATGACATAATCAGATATTTATTATTACTATGAAATTCTATCAATTTTGATATTTTTCCTAATTTAATTACTTCTCTTAAGTCTGACAGCATAAATATTTGAATCAAAAAATTCTCTCTCAATTTAAAATTCTTCAATCTTCCTTCATTTTCAATTAAGACCATGGGCAAGTTTTCTACAATCATTGAAGTGAACATCCCAGAAACTTTCTCTCCCAGTGCAGGAACTCTACCAATATCAGAATATACTTTAGAATCACCGCTCCCGCAGGATGGAGATCGGTTTTTTGCAATAAACCCTTCAATTTCTTCACTATTTAAAGAATCTATAAAATCTGCAGCAAATCCCTTCATTTTATCTGTATGGTTTTCTCCTGTCTTTGAATCAAGCAGTTTAAATTGATCATTTTCTTTTATAAGTCTTACTGCATTTCTGGGAACTCCAAGACCAATTTCCACCTCCGGACAAACCTTTATAAAATTGGTGTATTCAGAAAGTTTTTTTATAAAATCATCTCTAATAACTTCACCATTATATCGGCATTTGCAGAACTCCAGACATTTGCTTAAAATAAGATTTGGTTTTTTGAATTCTCTCATAGTTTTCTCCCCTATTTAGATAAAGATAAAGAGACAGATCGACTGCCTCTTTATTAATTAATTTAATTATACATTGTTTATATAACACTTTCAATACTATTCAAAAAGGAGTTTTACCATTTTTTAATATTTGATTTAAATTTATCTGTAATTATTTTTTTGCAAACCAGGGAAAAAATTTATTAGTTTTTTCTGCATAACACTGAAATTCTTCATCATCAGCATATTTTTTCTCAAGCATAGGTACACCGGAAACAAAAAGAAGCAGATAGGTTATTGTAATCGGACTTATAATAAACCTCCATCCACCTGAAGTTGAAAGACCTATTATAAATATACCCCACCACATTGTTGCTTCACCAAAATAATTTGGATGGCGTGTATATTTCCACAGCCCCTCTTTCATTATATGCCCATCTTTTTCGGAAGCAGGCTTTTTTATAAATTCTTTTAACTGCTTGTCTCCAACTGACTCAAAATAAAAACCTATTAACCAGATTAATAATCCGATAAAATCAAAAACTTTTAGCTGATTTAAAGGACTGTTAATTATATTGATTATAGAAGAAACTATAATAAACATCAAAATACCCTGTAAAACAAATATCTGAAAAAAAGAACGCAAATAAAAATAATCCCATTCTTCTCTCCATTTTGCATAGCGGAAGTCCTCCGGCTTACCATGATTTCTTTTGAAAATGTGATAGGAGAGCCTCAAACCCCAGATAGTCACCAGTAAAACTGTTAAAATAGAACGCATAGTAAAATTACCAGTTAAAAAAAGTGCAAAATAAGAACTTAGAACAAAACCCGCTCCCCAGCCAATATCAACTATTGAATTATTTTTTATGATAACAGCTGTAAAAAAGAAAAGTGAAAAGTAAACAAAAATAAACAGATAAACATAAAAATAAATATTCATATTTGCTCCTTTCTTCTAGCAATTCTTATCTGTCATAAACGAAATAGCAACACTTCCTCTGCCCGAGTTTAAAGCAACAACTGCAGAAATATTTCCTACAAATTCTACCTCCTTATCTAATAATTTTGAGAAAATATTTTTATACTCTTCTGCCCTTTCAGGAGCATCAGCATGTACTATAGCATATTTTTTTATTCCTTCTTTTTTCAGATGTTTATTAACAATCTTTTTTATTTTTTTATTATTTGCCTTTTTACTAAAAGCAGCTCCGAATGCTTTACCACTACCATCTTTGTCGAGAGTTATAATAGGCTTTAAATTAAGAAAAGATGCAATCTTTCCTTTGAGAGGACTCACTCGACCACCTCTAACCATATATTTAAAATTATCTACACTTACATAAATATAGATATGATTTTTTATTTTGTTAATATATTCAACAATATCTTCAAAACTATTATTTTTGTCTATTTTATCAGCAGCTTCCATAACCAGCAGAGCCTGTGCAGCAGAATTTAATTTAGAGTCTATAACTTCAATATTAACTTCATTTTTAAATTTTTCTGCTGCTTTTTTGACATTACTGTATGTTCCACTTAATTTTTTTGCAACTGTAATTATTATTATAGATTCGTAATGATCTGACAGAAAAGATAATCTGTTTTCAATCATTTTTATTGTAGGCTGTGATGAACGAGGATATTTATCTGCTTTATCTACTATTTCAAAAAAATTATTGTTCTTTAAAGTAAGTTTATCAAAAAATACTGTATCATCAATAATTATATTTAGATCGGAAGAG
>CAZLIW010000263.1:0-3133 GCA_964559325.1 uncultured Halanaerobium sp.
CGCACTATTTTTGTTTTCTAAAAGTGTCTGTACATCAAGACCTGTTTTTATAGTTCTGCTGAAAACAGCCATAACAATTCCTGCAAGTGAAATTGAAATTATCACCTCAAGCAGGCTAAACCCTCTACTGTTTTTCACTTCTAACCCTCCCCAGCTGATTTACTGTCAGCGAATGTATTCCTTTTCCAGGATAGGAAAATCCTATTGTACCACCTCTGGCCTTGCCTGAACCCATAAATCTTATCCATTCATAATATTCATCTTCTATCAGCCGTAAACTTAAAGTTTTATATAAGAGAAACTCAGCTGAATAATAGCCTCTTCTCTTTATAATTTTTTGATCATTTTCTTCAGTATAAAAATAATAAGGTATTTTATCTCCATTAGAAATAGTGTATATTCTAAAAATATATTTTTTATTCTCTAAAATGGCCTGAGATCTGGCCCATCTTAAATCTGATTTTAAAACTGATACTGTTCTTTTGAGTTCATAATTTTCACTGTTTTCCTTTATGTTTGGAATAAAGATGCTGACAGATCCTATAATTATAATTATCAGCATAACTTCTAAAAGTGTAAAACCACTGTTTTTATTTGATTTATCTTTTTTCATTATTTTAACTGTTTAAATTGCTGGTGCAGTTTCTGCTGGCCCGGCTACACTGGCTTCTTCTGTAGAAGTATAGTAAAATTTGCTGTCTTCCGTTTCATAATAGACCAGATATTTATCGGCCCCAGATGATTCTGAAGCACTGTCGGTCTGATACTGGTAATTTTCTGCACTTTTCTTTAATTTCAAATCATCCAGATCTTCAGCAACTGCTGAGAGTGAAGATGCAGTAGACTGGACAGGATAAGACTCATTATCAAGATAATATAATTCCAGACTGTGCATAATATTGTGCAGATCACTTTTTATCACAGCCAGGTCTGCCCGTTTTTTAACACCTGTTAATCCAGGTACAGCAATACTGACAAGAATACCCAGTACAACAATTACAATCAAAAGTTCAATCAAAGTAAAACCATTTTCTTTTTTAAACAATTTTATTTCATCCTTTCTTTTACAGAATGTCCTCTAAAATTAATTTTAGAGCTGCAAAAAGGAAGAATTTGTTAAGATTTATATGATGAAATTTTTAATGTTACCTCATCTTTCTTTTTGCAGTATAATATAAAAAATGGGGAAACTTAAATTTCTTTTAACATTGACTGCTGAAGAAAAAATATTTGATCAAAATCAAATGGTTAATCAGCAGTGGTTTAAATAATCAAATAAAGCTGAAACATCGGCATTATAACTGCAGCGGATATAAGCCCAACACAAACTGCAGTAATAAGTATAAGTGAGGGTTCTAGATACTGTAAGAGACTTTCTGTTTTTTTCTTTAAGAGATCATAATAATAATCACCTGCCTTTTCCATCATATATTCTAAGTTTCCTGTTTCTGATCCTACTGCAGTAAAATAATAAAATATATCGGGTATTAAGCTGCTTTCAGCAAATATTTTAATAGGAGAAACTCCCTGAGATATTTCTGCACTGCTTTTGCGCAGAAATTTACTGTAAGACTTATTGACTGCCATATCTGCTGACATTTTTAATGTTTCAACCAGGCCAATTCCACTGCCCATAATGACTGCCATATAAGATGATAAACGTGCTATTATGGATATTTTATAAATTTCTCCGATAATCGGTATTTTTAACAGATGAATTTTAAGAATATCTTCTATTTTTTTATCTGCAAATAGTAAAACCATCAGGATAATAATCAGAAATACAAGCAACATAATAATAAATATATTGCCTTCCATTAAATCTGCTGTCTTAATCATTATCTCTGTCAGCAGCGGAAGTTCTCCTTCAAACTCAGAAAATATATCAGAAAAAACCGGTAAAATATATGTCATCAAAAAAACTGCTGCTATAAAAACAGTTATCAATACAGATACAGGATAAAAACTGCTCTTTTTTATTTCTCCTTTTAGTTTTTCCTGCCTGATATAGTGGCTTTCCAAATTGTGAAATATTTCTGGAAGACTGGCTGTTTTCTCACCGATTGCAACTATTTTTAAGTAAAATTCTGGAAAATCAAAGCTTGAGTTCTGCAGAGAATCACTTAGTGGGGATCCGGATTCAACGTTTTTGAGTATTTCATTGATAATCTTTTTTTCCTTACTGTTTTTAAACTGCTTTTTTAAAGCAAGTAAAGCTCTTCTGAGATCAAGACCTGAATCAAGCAGAATATACATCTGCCCGGAAAAAAGTTTTAAATCAAATTTTTGCCTGAACATATTTTTTAAATTCATTATTAACACCTTTTTACAGCAATTACACGCATTAATTCCTGTCGAGAAGTTCTTCCATCTGTTAAAATATCTACACCGCTTTCCAGGAGTGTTTCCATACCATTGAGTTCTGCAGCTTCCTGAATAGCTGCTTCTGAAGCATTTCTATTTATCAGCTTTCTTATTTGTTTATCAACTATTAATATTTCTGATGCTGCAGTTCTACCTGTATAACCACTGCCTCCACATTCTGAACATCCTTTTTTTCTGTAAATTTTCTTTTTCTTTAAATATGGAAATTTATCAATCAACTCACCATCAATCTCATCTTTTTCTTTACAGGCAGGACAGAGAGTCCTAAGCAGCCGCTGAGAAATAACTGCTGAAAGTGCTGTTGAAATTAAATAAGCAGGTATACCAATATCAAGCAGTCGTTTTACTGCAGCAGCAGAATTAACTGTATGAATAGTACTGAAAACAAGATGGCCTGTTATAGCAGCTCTAACTGCTATTTCTGCACTCTCCTGATCTCTTATCTCCCCAACCATTATTATATCCGGATCCTGCCTGAGAAGAGATCTGAGGGCTTTATGAAATGTCATACCTCTTTTTCTATTCACTTCTATCTGATTTAAATTCTTCAACCTGTATTCAACAGGATCTTCAACTGTCATAATGTTTATTTCTTCAGCTGCCAGTTCTTTGAGCATGGTAAATAATGTGGTGGTTTTTCCACTACCAGTTGGCCCGGCAAAAAGAACAATACCTGATCCCATATTTAAAATTTCTTTCAGCAGCTTAATCTTTTCATCATTAAAACCAAGTCTGGAAAAAGAAAGTA
>CAZLIW010000264.1:0-3125 GCA_964559325.1 uncultured Halanaerobium sp.
AGCAAAATTACAACAAAATAACCTCTTACTAAATATTGAGCTGGTGTTAAACTTTTTTTCTTTATATTCATTCTACTTCTCTCCCATTCTATAATTTACTCTTTTATGCTGTAACAATTTTATCAAAACTGTTTAATTTTTTATAAGCTTTATTCTTGATATTTATCAAACCATTTTATAAATTTTCGAACATCAAAAAATTATTTTTTTATAACCATTAATCCACTTTAAAAATAAATATTCTCATACAAATACATAACAAAAAAACACTACAGATAGACTGTAGTGTCAAATATAATATAACCATTGACTGGCAGTCTGTCCTTTAATAAGTCTACGGAGTTAGCTGTCGGGCTGGAAGTAAAGGTCTCCCTCTAATAATTAAATTAGATTCGCCCCAAAAAGGTGGGTCCTCCGCTCTCTTAAAATGAGATTAGACAACAGATTTATTTTCTTTTTCTATATTAAAACATATTTTAATCTTTTTGTCAACTTCGGTCAAATTACAGCCAATTATTTTTTTTAAACAAAAAATATTCTATTATTATTAATATAACCATAGAGAAGGAAAATATCCAGAAAGCAGAATCATTATCTACACCCGGCATTCCACCAATATTAATCCCAAAAAGTCCTGTTAAAAATCCAAGAGGAAGAAAGATACTTCCTACTATCGACAAAATATACATTGTCCTATTCATCTGATCATTTATCCTATTATTAATTTCTTCATGTATAAGTGCCGCCCTATCGCGAATATTATCAAGCTCTTCCAGCAGTCTGATAGTTCGGTCGGAAAATTCATAAATATATTCTTTATTTGCATCTGTCAGCCACGAAATTTTTTCTCTATAAAGCCTGGCCATAAGCTCTCTCTGAGGTACTATATATCGTCTGATAATAATGGTTTCCCTTCTCTTCTCAGATAGTTCTGATCGCAGTCTACCTGTTTCTCCTGTTAAAACCTCTTCTTCCATATCATCTATCTGTTCTTCAATATCATATATGTACTCACTAATCTTATTTGTAATACCATCTATTACTCTTATCAAAAAATCATTTATAGAAAGTGGGCCAGCACCAGCAGCATAGCTTTTATCTATCTCATCCATTGTCAGTACACGCTCACTTCTACTGGTAATTATTCTGCCTGGCTCAATCCACATATGCAGAGAAACCATGTCTTCTTCATCAGAATCAGCATTAAAATTCAGCCCGCGCAGATTGATCAAAATACCGTCATCATCTTTTAGAATCCGGGGTCTAGTTTCTTCAGAAATCAGTTCTTGAATTACAATTTCTGATAAGCCACTTTTATTTTTAAGCCAAATTTTAGTCTCTTCAGTTCCCACATTTAAATGATACCAGAGAAATCCCTTTTCACCCAGACTACCTCTTTTTGGTACATTATTAAGTTTTTTTATTTTTTCTATCTTTTCTTCAGTAATTATATATCCATTCAGCAGAGCTTCATTTAAATCATTCATTTTTCGTCTCCTTTCCTGAAGAGATAAATGTTTTCAACCTTATATTTTATTTCAAGATATTTAGATATTCTCCTGTTTTTTAATATTAGCGGATAAAAAATCAGCTGAAGAGACTACTTCACCCCAATATGTGCGGTTCAATTTCTCCCATAAGCTAATTTAACTTTTATCAGAAAATACCTTTTGAGCTATATTAACTGCTTCTCTGGCATCTCTCGCATAAAAATCAGCTTCTATCATATCTGCAAAATCTGATGTAAGTACGGCTCCACCAACCATTATTCGACAGTCAGGTGTTTCTTTTCTAACAGCCTCAATTGTCTTTTCCATATTTTTTACTGTTGTTGTCATAAGTGCACTCAATCCTAAAAGTTTAATCTCATTTTCCTTTACTGTTTTAACAATTTCCTCAATGCTGACATTTCTTCCCAGATCAATCATCCGATAACCGTAATTTTCCAGAACAGTTTTAACTATATTTTTCCCTATATCATGTACATCACCTTTTACAGTGGCCACTACAATTTTTCCTTTTGAAATATCTCCACCACCAGTTCGGGCCATTTTTTGCTTGATGACAGCAAAAGCCTCCTTCACAGTTTCTGCAGACTGTACAAGCTGAGGCAGAAAAATTTCTCCTCGTTCATAACGATCACCGACAATATCCAGAGAGGGAATCAAATAATCATTTACGACTTCTAATGCTTCTTTTTCTTTTAATATTTTTTCGGTTAAAGGACCGGCTTTATTTTTCAACCCTTTTATAATAACAGATTTCAAATCATCTTCTTCAGCATCCTGTTCTTCTGATTCCAGAGCTTCATCCTTTTCTGAAAAAACATTATCTTTGCTTTCAGACATATATTCTATATATTCAGCAGCACCTTTATCAATATTATTAAGAACTGCTGCTGCTTTAACTGATGCCATCATTTCTCTATCATTTGGATCAATTATAGGCAGGTTCAGTCCCTGAAAAAGTGCCATGCTCAAAAAAGTTCTATTAAGAATAGGACGTGTAGGCAGTCCAAAAGACACATTGGAAACACCAAGAGTGGTCTTAACACCAAGTTCATCTTTTACTCGCTTTAGAGCGTTAAGAGTTTCTTTTACACCTTCCTGCTGGGCAGAAGCGGTTAATGTAAGACAATCAATTATAATTTTTTCTCTCTTTATCCCATACTCGGCCGCTTTATTAACTATTTTTTCAGCAATTTCAAACCTTTCTTCTGAACTGTCAGGTATACCGTTTTCATCCATGGTAAGTCCAATAACAGCTGCTCCATATTTTTTTACTACAGGTAAAATTTTATCAAGTAAAGCAGTCTCTCCATTAACAGAATTGACCACTGCAGTTCCATTATAATATCTTAAAGCACTTTCTATAACTTCAGGATCACTGGAATCAATCTGAAGAGGAGTATCTAAAATCCCCTGCAGATCTTTAACTACTCTGACCATCATCTCTTTCTCGTCTATATCCGGCAGCCCGAGATTGACATCAAGTATATCTGCTCCTGCTTCCACTTCTTCTACAGCAACTTTGAGTATATAATCCAGATCTCCCCTTTTCAGTGCTTCTTTAAAAGCAGGTTTACCAGTCGGATTAATTCTCTCTCCCACCACATTAACACCGGC
>CAZLIW010000265.1:0-3118 GCA_964559325.1 uncultured Halanaerobium sp.
CTTGAAGTCTTAAAGGATTCTTTACCGGCTGGATTAACGCCAGCAGCTGGTTATCAATTTGAAGTCTTTATTACAGAAGATACCCTTGACCACCGCGACTTAGATATAGCTCTAATCTATGGAGATTAAGGTATCACCAGAGCAGCAATGCTCTGTTTAGCCCCGGTTTTAATGCCGGGGCCTGATTATGCAATTTTCTAATTGACAAATAACATTATTTATATTATAATTTGAATCAGAGTCAGTTTTTGACTTTAAGTCAAATATTGAATTCATATTTACTCCCCTCCCCCGGGGAGTTTTTTTAATTTCAAAACTGGCATAATATGCAGAAAAACACACTTATATGTTTAGATTGAGAGATAATCTAGTATAAATGGGTTTGCTGTAAAAAATTTTATTTGCTCTATTTTTCAAAATATTTTATAATTAATATGAAATCGTTACCGAAATCGTTTACAAATATTATCTGGAGTGGTAGAAATGAAGGTTACAATAAAAGATATTGCCCGCAAAGCTGGTGTGTCTGTCACAACAGTTTCGAGAGTAATTAATAACAAACCTGATGTCAGCTCAGATACAAAAAGAAAAGTAGAAAAAATAATAGACGAAACAAACTATCAGCCAAACACTATAGCCAGAGGGCTTGTCCTTCAGAAAAGTTATACGATTGGTTTAATTATTCCTGATATAAGCAATCCCTTTTTTCCTGAAGTTGCCCGCGGTATAGAAGATGAACTAAGAAAAGAAGGATATTCTGTTATCTTCTGTAATACAGATAACCGCAAAACATGGGAAAAAGAAAGCATTGATCTGCTGAGATCAAAACAGGTTGATGGAATGATACTCTCATTATCATATGAAAACTGTGGTGAAATTTTCAAACTTGAAAAAGAGGGTTTTCCTGTTGTTCAGCTGGATCGGCTTGTTGAAGGAAGCAGTGTGCCCTCAATTGCAATTGATAATACAGAATCTGCATATAAAGCTGCTGAATATTTAATCAGTAAAGGGCACAAAAGGATTGCACATATAACAGGAGATCTTGATACAAATACAGGCCGCTGTCGTGCAGATGGGTTTAAAAGAGCATTAGAAGATTATAATATAAATCTTTCTGATAAATTCTATATAAAAGGTGATTACAGCCGCAGTTCAGGTTATTACTCCATGAAAAAAATTCTGAAGTCTGAAGAACTTCCTACAGCGGTTTTTACAGGAAATGATCTTATGGCACTGGGAGTTTATGAAGCCATATTTGATGCAGGACTTGAAATTCCAGATGATATTTCTGTTTTTGGTCATGATGATATTGATCTTGCTTCACTTATAAGGCCTGGTTTAACTACTATGAGACAGCCTAAATACCGAATTGGAAAACTTGCAGCAGAGGTATTGCTGGGTATAATAAACAAAAACAAAGCTCCAAACTTAACTGAAGTTGTTCTTAAAACTGAACTAATAGAAAGAGAATCGGTAAAATCTTTACTAGATTAATTATTTTTATTAATGTACAATATTATTGGTTTTAAAGCGGTTACTCCGCTCAAATTAGATATTCAAGATAATTGTTCAGGAGGTGAGGATCAGTTCAGTTAAGCAGTTCTGTTGTAAAGGCAAAAAATACCAAGGAGGAAAAAAATTATGAGAAAAATTTTTTCAGTATTATTAGTATTAATGCTTTTTGTAGGTGTGTTTTCTCTTAATGTAATGGCACAAAATAGTGATATGAGAGTTGCACTGGTTCTGTCTGGATTTTTAGGAGATCAGTCTTTCAATGACAGTTCATATGAAGGTCTAAAAAGAGCCCAGGAAGAATATGGCTTTGAACTTAAAGTATTGGAATCTGGTGTTTCATCAGAATGGGAGCAGAATTTAATTGCTATGGCTTCAGCTGGATATGATTTAGTAGTTGCCAATACAACTCAATTCCAGCAGATCGTTAAAAACAATGCACCAATGTTTCCAGATACAAAGTTTGCCCTTATTGATGGTGTAGTTGATCAACCTAATGTTGTTTCCGCTATATTTGCTCAGAACGAAGGTTCTTTCATTGCAGGTGCAGCAGCAGCAATGTTTACACAGCATGATGAAATCGAAGGTGTTAATGAAGATAAGATCATTGGCTGGGTAGGTGGAATGGATATTCCAGTACTGCATGACTTCCTGGTAGGATATAAGCAGGGTGCAAAATATGTTGATCCAGAAACAAAGGTTCTTGTATCATTTGCAGGTACATTTAATGATCCTGTAAAAGGTAAAGAGCTTACACTTTCCCAGTATGATCAGGGAGCAGATATTGTTATGAATGTTGCCAGTGGTACAGGTAATGGTATCCTTGAAGCTGCAAACGAAACACCTCACTATGCAGTTGGTGTAGATATGAATCAGGATGGAATTTATCCTGGAGCTATCCTAACAAGTATGCTCAAGCGTATGGATCAGGCAACTTATTTAATTGCCAAATCAGTTGCAGAAGGAAATTATGAAGGTGGAACAACAATCGAAATGAATCTTTCTAATGGTGGTGTCAGCTTAACTGACATGACAGTTATGCAGGAAGCTTTAGGAGATAAATTTCCTGAAGAAATTTTAACTAGAGTTAAGGATCTTACTGAAAAAGTTAAAAATGGAGAGATTGAAGTAGATTCTTATGAAGGATTTCAGCGCAACTAAATAATATAATACACAAAAAACTACCGGTGAGGCTTAACTGCCTCACCGGACTTATAAAAAAGTTGTTTTGTAAAAAAGGAGTGAAAAAGTTGGCCCCAATAGTAGAAATGAAGGATATGTACAAAGCGTTTCCCAATGTTGTGGCTTTAAACCATGTTGATTTTTCTTTAGAAAAAGGAGAAATTCATGCTCTGATAGGAGAAAATGGTGCGGGAAAATCAACATTAATGAAAATACTGTATGGAATTTATAATCAGGATGAAGGTAAAGTTTTAATAAATGGTGAAGGAAAAAATATCAGTGATGCTAGAGAAGCTATGAGGCTTGGTATTGGAATGGTTCATCAGGAATTTATGCTTGCTGAAACCATGACAGTGCTGGAAAATATTATTCTTGGATTTGAACCTAATAAAAATAAGCTACTTGATTATGATCAGGCATATTC
>CAZLIW010000266.1:0-1148 GCA_964559325.1 uncultured Halanaerobium sp.
ATCCTCATTGAATCGAAATTATTCACATTTAACAAGGGTCTCTCCCCTTTCTATAATGTAATTATTCGTCATCATCATCTTCTTCATCACGATTAAGTTTTAAGTCTGTATCAAGTCCAAGTTTTTTAGCAGTTTCAGCCATTTCTTCTTCATTTTCTGCAACCTGAAGTTCTTCTTCATCTTCAGTAAATATTCTTGCATCCAAACCAAGGCTCTGCATTTCTTTTATCAGTACTTTAAATGATTCTGGAATACCTGGTTTTGGTACATTTTCTCCTTTAACTATCGCTTCACATGTTTTTACTCTTCCCACAACATCATCAGATTTTACTGTCAGCATTTCCTGAAGAGTATAGGCAGCTCCATAAGCTTCAAGAGCCCAAACTTCCATCTCTCCAAAACGCTGTCCACCAAACTGAGCTTTACCTCCAAGAGGTTGCTGTGTTACAAGAGAATATGGACCGGTTGATCTGGCATGTATCTTATCATCAACCAGGTGATGAAGCTTTAATATATACATAACTCCAACAGTTACTCTATTTTCAAACCTTTCACCAGTTCTACCATCATAAAGAACTGTTTTCCCATCTCTGCTGAGTTCAGCTTTTTCAAGAATATCTTCCACCTCTTTTTCAGTAGCACCATTAAAAACAGGTGTTTCTACATGAATACCCAGTGACCTTGCGGCCATTCCCAGATGAGTTTCCAGTACCTGTCCAATGTTCATACGTGAAGGAACTCCAAGAGGATTTAATACTATTTCCACAGGTTCACCATTTGGCAGAAAGGGCATATCTTCTTCAGGTAATATTCTGGAAATAACACCCTTATTACCATGACGACCTGCCATTTTATCTCCAACAGAAATTTTCTTTTTGTTAGCAATATATACTCTAACAAGTTTGTTTACACCTGGCTTTAGTTCATCTCCCTGTTCTCGGGAAAATACTTTAACATCAACTACTATTCCTTCTTCACCATGAGGAACTTTTAAAGATGTATCTCTAACTTCTCTCGCCTTTTCTCCAAAAATAGCTCTTAAAAGCCTTTCTTCAGCAGAAAGCTCTGTTTCTCCTTTTGGAGTAACTTTTCCGACAAGAATATCTCCTTCTTTTACTTCAGCACCGATTCTTATAATACCGCGATCA
>CAZLIW010000266.1:1158-3103 GCA_964559325.1 uncultured Halanaerobium sp.
CTAGATTTTTAAGGGCATTTTCCCCAACATTAGGAATATCCCTTGTTATTTCTTCAGGACCTAGTTTAGTATCACGTGCTTCTGCTTCATGTTCTTCAATATGAATTGAGGTAAATGCATCTTCTTTTACCAGCCGCTCACTAATTAAAATAGCATCCTCATAGTTATATCCTTCCCACGGCATAAATGCAATAAGAGAATTACGCCCCAGAGCCAGCTCTCCTTTATCTGTTGAAGGACCATCAGCAATAATATCACCTGCTTCAACTCTCTGACCTTTTTCTACAATAGGACGCTGATTCATACAGCTGCCCTGATTGGACCTCTTAAATTTGAGAAGTTTATAACTGTCTATTGAACCTTCATCATTTTTTATTAATATTTTATTTGCTGTTACTCTACTGACAGTACCGGAATTTTTGGCTATTACTACAACGCCAGAATCCTTTGCCGCCTTATGTTCTATACCTGTTGCGACACGAGGAGCATCTGTAATCATAAGTGGAACAGCCTGACGCTGCATATTGGCTCCCATGAGTGCACGGTTAGCATCATCATTTTCTAAAAATGGAATCATTGCAGCAGAAACTCCAACCATCTGCTTGGTAGAAACATCCATATAATCGAGATCTTCCGGATGAACTTCTAAAATATCGCCTCTTTTTCGGGAAATAACAAAATCATTTGTATAGTTTCCATCATCATCTATTTCTGCATTCGCCTGTGCAATGATATATTTATCTTCTTCATCAGCAGTCAGATAGTGTATTTCATCTGTTACTCTTTTGTCAACTACTTTTCTATATGGGGTCATCAAAAAACCAAATTCATTTGTCTTAGAATAGGTGCTCATAGAACCTATCAGACCAATGTTTGGTCCCTCAGGTGTTTCAATAGGACATATACGACCATAATGTGAATGATGCACATCACGCACATCAAATCCAGCTCTCTCTCTGCTTAAACCACCAGGCCCCAGTGCACTGAGTCTTCTTTTGTGAGTTAACTCTGACATAGGATTTGTCTGGTCCATAAATTGAGAAAGCTGACTGCTTCCGAAAAATTCCTGAATAGATGCGACTACAGGTCTTGTATTAATTAAAGCCTGTGGAGTAACAACATCTATATCCTGAATCGTCATTCTTTCTCTAACAACTCTCTCCATTCTTGATAATCCAATTCTAAATTGATTCTGCAGCAGTTCTCCAACTGTCTTCAATCTACGATTACCAAGATGATCAATATCATCAATATATGCATCTTCTTCATTGTATATAAGCTGTATCATATACTGAACTGTTGCTACAATATCATCTATATGAAGATATTTTCTGTCTTTATCAATATCCAGTCCTAATTTCTTGTTTAACTTGTAGCGACCAACTGCAGCCAAATCATATCTTTTGTGATCAAAAAATAACGAATTTAATAAATTGGTGGCACTTTCAACTGTCGGCGGTTCACCCGGACGAAGTCTTTTATATAATTCTATAAGTGCTTCATCCTGTGATTCTGTACTATCTCTTTCTATTGTGTCATGTACAACTTCTGAGTCACCAAAAAGTTCCAATAATTCCGAGTCTGTTCCAAACCCAAGAGCTCTAAACAATACTGTTGATGGCATTTTCCTTGTTCTGTCTACACGAACTGAGACAATACGCTTTTTGTCATATTCAAATTCTATCCAGGCACCTCTATTTGGAATAATGCTGCCTGAAATTAATCTTCTTCCATCTTTTGTTCGCTCATCGTCAAAATAAACACCAGATGATCTAACCAGCTGATTAACCACAACTCTTTCAGCACCATTAATAATAAAGGTACCTTTTTCTGTCATAAGTGGAAAATCGCCCATAAAAACTTCCTGTTCTTTTACTTCTCCTGTTTCTTTATTAATTAATCTGACTTTCACCTGTAAAGAAGCAGAATAAGTGTCGTCCCGATC
>CAZLIW010000267.1:0-3079 GCA_964559325.1 uncultured Halanaerobium sp.
TTTTTTCATTTTTAATTCCTCCTATAAGTTAATATTTATCAATAATCAATAAAATTATATTTTATAATATCTTAATATTACTATAACTAAAATCTATTAAAATTTAATCTTTCAAAAGACAAGTCAAAATCAACAGGTAGATTTAAATCCAAACCAGTAATCATGTTTTCAATTATTTTTCCTGTAATTGGAGCAAGACCAATTCCATCTCCTTCATGACCAGCAGCAATATAAAACCCCGTAATTTCAGCAACTTCCGAAACTATTGGAAAGTGATCAGGTACATATGGTCTTAAACCAGCATATGCTCTTGTTACATTTATATCTTTCATGATAGGAAAGAAACGGACTGCCCGCTGAGCCAGACCTCTCATTACATCTATTGAAACACTGGTATCAAAACCACAAAAGTTTCTGCTACTTCCAATTAAAAAATTATTTGCTTGAGTTGGTTCAAAAACAAATGCTATACCAAGTTCATCTAATTTAGGATCCACATCTCTTTTGTAATTTTCATCTCCAAACTTAGCCATCATATAACCAAACTCTACAATTTTTCTCTTTCCAACTGGAAAAGTTTTTTCTGCAACAAGTATCTGTCCCTGTCTTGGTTTAATAGGAATATCAATTCCAACCATTTCCCCAATTTCCGGTGCCCAAACACCTGCACAATTTACTACATTATCTGTTTTCAACTCTTCTCCACTCTCAAGAACTACAGCTTTTACACTTTTATTTTTGTTTAATTTAATATTTTTAACTTCTGTATGATCATAAATTTTTAGTCCGTTTTTTTGTCCTGCTTCTGTTAAAGCATATGCTAAAGCCATTGGATAAACAGAGGCATCACAGTCTATTTCTACACCTGCTATAATATCCTCAGCCAAAAAAGGTTCATCTTCATGTACTTCTTCATAGCTCATCATTCTCATCGGATAGCCATCAGCTACCTGTTGTTCAACATACTCTTCAGCAACAGCTTTTTCTTCTTCACTTTCGATTATATATATACTTCCTTTTTGAGTATATTCAAAATCATATTCTAAAACATCATCTAATTCTTTAAATAACTGCTGACTGGCAAAAGCTAAATCTGTATCAAATCCAGGCTGTTTATCATGAATTAATACATTTCCATCACAGCTGCTGGAAGTACCAAACGCAATATCTCCTTTTTCTATTAGAGCTACATTAAGACCTGATTTTGTTAAATAATAAGAAACACTGCTGCCGATAACACCTCCACCAATTACTACAGCATCAAATTTATTCATCAGTTTCCCCTCCCAGAGTACCAAAAGTAACCGGTCTTACAGGTGCTCTATCGGTTGCAGGATTTATTTCTGCTGGATTTTTATTTAATTCCTGACATAATATTCTTTCTACAATTTTTTCACAGGTCCTTCCCTGACAGAGCCCCATACCAGCTCGGGTTCTTCTTTTTACTTCAGTGACAGTTTTTGCTCCTTCTTTTATTGCCTGTTTTATTTCACCAAGAGTAATTTCTTCACAGCGGCAAATTATAATATTATCATTCACTTTTAGCTTCCTCCTTTTTTCTCAATAATGCCATTCCTCGAACATTATCGATATGATTGTCAGGAACAGATATTGTAACAACTGGTGTCTTATCAAAAGCTTTTGATGTCATTACTTTAGTAACCTGTCCTTTACACACATATTTTCCCTCTCTATCAACAGCATCAACTTTATCTCCTTTCTCTGGAAGAATAGGATATTCATAAGGAAAAGATACTGTACTCAAATTTTCACTAAAAGTTTTATCTATCACAAATATTGCCAGTCCAGGACAGGCGGCAACACACAAACCACAACCGGTACACTTTTTTTCATTAAGTTCTGGTAAATTTGTTATTGGTTTTCCTACATTTATCGCTCCAAAATTACATGAACTTTCACACGGGTTACAGGGAATTTCCTGACTACACTCAATTATTGCAACAGGACCCTTTTTAAATCTTTCTTCAGAAGGATATCTGCCTCTTTTTTTTAGTTCTTCGGTAGATAAAAATCCTTTATCTGAAAGCCCCATATTTTCACTCCCCTTCGATAATCATATTTATATAAGAAAATTTATTTAAAAATTTTATTTTACAATATTACTTAAATTTTGATAATCTTCTATCAATCTTTCTTTTGCTTTTAATCGTTTTTCTCCAAAAGGACCTAATCTTAAACCATTTACTCTTTTTCTTATTTCATCTTTAATATTATTAGCTTCACTCTCATCAATATAATTTAGTTTTAATGCAGCATCTATTCCAGCAAGTCTCCCTTGTTCTAAAGCAGTATTAGCTTCTTCAACTCCTGTAACATCACCAACAACATATATCCCTTCACAGGTAGATTCCATATTTTCATTATGTATAGGAACCCAACCTCCAAGTTCAGGTATATAGGATTTTTGACATCCATGCATATTTGCTAATTCTCCAAGAGGTTTTAATCCTGCTGCAATAGTTATTACATCAACTTCAAACTCTTTTTCTGTTCCTGTAATGATCTCCCAATTTTTGTCAACTTCAGCAATCACAGCAGATTTTACTCCTGTTTTTTCATTTCCTTTAGCCTCCACAATTGTATGCCTGGTAAAAATAGGGACTCCTGCTCTTTCTATTTTAGCTGCATGAACTCCATACCCACCAATAGAAGGTGCCGCTTCTACCAGACCAACAACATCAGCTCCTGACTGCAACAGCTGATAAGAAACAATTAATCCAACATTTCCAGAACCTATCATAAGTACTTTTTCTCCGGGGAGTACTCGATGAACATTGATCATTGTCTGTGCTGCTCCTGCTCCCATTACTCCAGGTAAAGTCCAACCTTCAAAATTAATTGCATTCTCTGAAGCACCGGTAGCAATAACTATTTTTTCTGCTTCTATTTTTTCCATTTTTTTACTTCCGTCTTCCAGCTGCCTTTCTACTGCTATATTTTTCTCTTTAAAAAGACCACTGACAACACTATTTAACCATAAATCTACCCCTAATTGATCGGCTTCAGCAACTAAATCCTTACCAATATCAATTCCTCTGGTACCAGAACGATGTGCACT
>CAZLIW010000268.1:0-3067 GCA_964559325.1 uncultured Halanaerobium sp.
TTAAATTATATTTTTCACAATAACAAAAAAATATAAGAAAGGTAATCTTATAACAAATTTTAAACTTATAATCTGCATAAAAATTGACCCTCCTCGGGACAAGCCCACGAGGTTTGCGAGCAGACTTTCACTCTATCACTAAAAACAGAGAAAAAACAGCAGATACTAACTGCTGTTTAATATATTAATTAATCTTCAGTTATAATCGTTCCTGCTTTTCCGTCAGCTGCGTCAACAACCTTTTCGATTGAAGTTATGACAGATTTATTACCGGTATCTTTAACAAATTTGACGGCAGATTCTACTTTTGGCCTCATACTTCCATTTCCAAACTGGCCCTGTTTAATATATTCTTCCATATCTGAAATTGAAGCTTTTTTTATCTTTTTTTCTTTATCTGTGCCATAATTGATCATAGCATTTTCTACATCAGTTAAAATTAAAAAAAGATCTGAGAAAGAATTTTCGGCCAGAATACAGCCCGCTCTATCTTTATCAATAACTGCTTCTACTCCCCGCAAATGACCTTTTTTTTCAATAACAGGAATTCCTCCACCACCAGAAGCAATCACTATTTCTCCATTTTCGATGATACTGTTTATAATCTCTGATTCAATAATTTTTAATGGCTCTGGTGAAGCAACAACCTTTCTCCAGCCGCGTCCGCTGTCTTCAATCCAGGTTTCCTCACTGGAATTTATCATTTTTTTTGCATGTTTTCTATCAAAAAAAGGACCAACCGGTTTGCTGGGTTTTTTAAAGGCAGGATCATTTTCATCTACTAAAACCTGTGTAACTACAGCTGCAGCATTTTTCTTTAAACCAAGTTCTCTTAATATATTAAAAAGACTGTTCTGAATCATATAGCCAATAAACCCCTGTGTCTGAGAACCACATGCATCAAGAGGCATTGCTGGTACTCTGCTGCTTCCAGCCTCCTGCTGAATTAAAATATTGCCCACCTGAGGACCATTCCCATGTGTAATGATGATTTCGTGCCCTTTAAGGGCCAGCTGCCCAATCTGTCTGCAGGTTGAATAAACGTTTGCAAACTGCTCAGAGTATCTGCCTTTTTCTCCCGGTTTCAAAATAGCATTTCCACCTAAAGCTATTGTTAACCTCATAAACTATTACCTCCACAGTTACATTTATTTATCTATCTACTTATAAAAATAAAGGTATACAATTATAGTTTATTATTTTATTTAAGATATTTCAATTAAAATATCGCCAGTATCTACTTTTGAACCCTTTTTTACAGCTATTTTTTCTATTTTTCCATCTTTAGGAGAAATTATTTCATTTTCCATTTTCATTGCTTCCAGAATAATCAGTATTTCACCCTGTTTTACTTTATCGGATTCAGAAACAAATATATCTAACACTGTACCATTAATTGGTGCTTCAACAGCATTTCCCCTAATAATAGAATCAAACATTTTTTCTGGCCTCTGCATTTTTAGACTGGTGTATTCCTGATCAGCCGATTTTCCTTCTGAATTTTTATAAGAATTATTATCCTGTTCTACCTCTTCAACTTCAACATCATACTGATTTCCATTTACATTTATTTTAAATTTTTTTAACATCTTATTTAACTCCTTTTTTCAATGCTCTTTATTTTAAAAGACTTATTACTACCATTATAAATTGTCAGCAGAGCAGCTTTGATAACAGCATTTATTTCTTCTGAAATTCTTTTGCTTTTCATATGAATTCACATCCTGACATAAAAATATAATTATTACAAAGGCATATTCGAGTGTTTTTTGACAGGTCGTCCTTCTTTTTTATCTTTCATAATATTTAATGCAGCAGCCAATTTTTTTCTGCTTTCTGAAGGCAGAATTACATCATCAATATATCCTTCTTGAGCTGCCTGATATGGATTAGCAAAATTTTCTCTGTATTCTTCTATTTTTTCTGTACGTACTTTTTGCGGATCATCTGCAGCACTAATTTCTCTTCTGAAAATAATATTTGCCGCTCCCTGAGGCCCCATTACTGCTATCTCAGCTGAAGGCCAGGCAAATACATAATCTGCACCCAGATGCCGGCTGCTCATTGCTATATAAGCTCCTCCATAAGCCTTACGAAGAATTATATTTATTTTGGGAACTGTTGCTTCAGAATAAGCATACAGCAGTTTTGCTCCATGTCTTATTACTCCACCATATTCCTGATCCACACCGGGAAGATATCCGGGTACATCTGTAAATGTAATAATCGGTATATTAAAAGAATCACAGAATCTTATAAAACGTGATGCTTTATCTGAAGAATCTATGTCCAGACAGCCTGCTTTAAATTTAGGCTGATTTGCAACAATACCTACTGAATTTCCGTCTATTCTGGCAAAACCAACTACTATATTGCGGGCATAAAAAGGCTGAACTTCAAAAAAGAAATCATTATCAACAACCCTTTCTATTACATCTCTTACATCATATGGTTTGTTTGGATCATCAGATACAATATCTTCCAGCCCTTTAACCAGCCTATCAGCAGGATCGTCTGTTTCTCTAAAAGGTGGTTTTTCCTCATTATTAGAGGGAAGAAAAGAAAGAAGAGTTTTTATTTGGTCAAATGTTTTTTCCTCATTCGGGGCAAGAAAATGAGCATTACCACTTATTTCATTATGTGTCATACCTCCACCGAGTGCTTCAGAAGAAACTTCTTCACCAGTTACAGATTTTATAACCTGAGGACCGGTAATGAACATTTTACTTGTATCATTAACCATAAATACAAAATCGTTTAAGGCGGGAGAATAAGCTGCTCCTCCAGCACAGGGACCCAGTATAACAGATAGCTGTGGAATCACTCCAGAATTAAGGGAATTTCTGTAAAAAATACCTCCATAACCGGCAAGTGACCCTACACCTTCCTGAATTCTGGCACCACCTGAATCATTTAAGCCAACAACTGGAACACCGGCTTTACCGGCCATGTCCATCACTTTCCAAATTTTTTTGGCATGCATTTCTCCCAGTGAACCACCCATTGCTGTAAAATCCTGGGCATATACAAAAACTCTGCGGCCATTAATTCTTCCCTGACCTGTTAT
>CAZLIW010000269.1:0-3040 GCA_964559325.1 uncultured Halanaerobium sp.
TATTATGTAGAATTTTAGAGGAATAGGGCCCTATTCTGCAAAAGAAATCGCCTATCAGGCTGAGATTGATTATAATAAAAACTATCAAAATCTAAATAAAACGGAAAAAGATGCCCTTGCAGACAAATTTTTATTATTCTTTGAAAATATTAAAAACAAAAATTTCAAACCGGCACTGGGAATAAAAGAAGATTTTGAGATAGATTATATTTCAGCCTTTCCATTAGAACACAGACAGGAAGCAGACCACAAAGTATTTGCCAACACAGAAGAAATGTTGGATTATTATTATAGATTTTTTATCAAAGAAAAAGAACTTAACAAATTAAAAAAACAGCTGTCACAAATTACTGGTTCATTTTTAAATAAAAATAAAGAAAAACAAAAAAAATTATATAAAAAACTAAAAGAAAGCAAAAATGCTGAGAATTACAAAAAAATCGGTGAAATAATCACAGCTAATATATACCAGTTAAAAAAAGGAATGGAAAAAGCAAAACTTACAGATTTTTACAGTGGAAAGCAAAATAATATAAAAATTGATTTAGATCCTTCTTTAACTCCATCAGAAAATGCTCAAAAATATTTCAAAAAATATAATAAACTCAAAAAAAGTGTAAATTATATAAAAAGAGAAATTGCCAAACTGAGACATGAAGAAAAATATTTAGACCAGGTAAGTTTGAATATTGAACAGGCAGAACAAAAAGAAGAATTAGAAGAAATAAAAGATGAGCTAAAATCTGAAGGTTATATAAAAGAAAAAAACAGCAGCCGAAGGAAAAAACACAGCCGATCAGATAAAAGCAGTCCGCGAAAGTTCTTCTCCAGTGACGGCTATACTATTCTGGTTGGTAGAAATAACAGGCAGAATGATAATTTAACTAAAAAAATAGCAAATTCTGGCGATATATGGCTGCATACAAAAACTATTGCCGGCTCCCATGTAATTATTAAACGAGATACAGATAAAGATGTACCTGATAGGACTCTAAAGGAAGCCGCTGTACTTGCAGCATATTACAGCAAAGCCCGGCAGTCAAAAAATGTGCCTGTAGATTTTACACAAGTCCAAAACGTAAATAAACCAAAAGGTGCCAGACCAGGTCTCGTCTATTATGATGATTACAAAACTATATATACTGACCCAGACGAAAAACTGACAGAAAAATTAGCAGCAGATTAACTGCTGCTTTTTTTCTTTTTGACTGCTGCTGTAATTTTTATCATTAATAAAAAAATGGTAAATACAGAAATTATCTTTCCAGCAATTTCCCCTTTTCGCTGATAAAAACTTGTTATATCAGTTAGGGCAATTTTCAAATTCATTATATCACTCTTTTTATAATTCTTGTTGATTTCTCTTCCGAGTGGAGAAATATAACCTGAATAAGACATATTACTAATTTTAACAACTGAACTTCTATTTTCAACGGCTCTATATACAGCCGTTGACCAAATCATATTTTTTAAAACCTCTGATCTAAACCAGGCCTCATTGCTTGGATTGACAATAAAATCATATTCCTGCTGCTGATTTTGGAGCGGAAAAAACATTTCTGAACATATTAAATTAAGCCATGATAAATTATTTAATTGAAAAGGTTTTCTGTTTATTCCAGGACTAATATCTTCAACATAATAACCTGTCAGTGAGCCAACGAAATCAGGATAAGGTATATATTCTCCAAAAATAAATAATTCATTCTTATTATATCTTTCCAAAATATCCAGCTCACTACTAATTAAAAACTGGCTGTTATAAATATTCTCTCTTTTTTTATCATTTCCAGAAGATCTGCTTCCAACCTGTATATATTTATCCTGAATATTAATTTTCTCTTTAAAAAGATTTCTATAATATCCATTTCTATTGAAATCAAAAGTTAAAGATGTTTCAGGTGTAAAGATTAAATCATTTTTACTACTGTTTATCATTACTGCAGTTTTATCAATGATTTTCTCTGTGTTCTCAAAATCCCATTTGTTTTTCTGCGCTATTTTGGTTGAAATAATATCTGCTTCTGTAAATTTATAGCTGCTGCTAATATCTGACATATATAAATAAGGAAAAGCAACTATTAAAAAAACAATTATAAAAAAAGGTACTGCTCTTTTAAAGGAAGGTTTTAAGTAAATTTTTGTAAGATATCCTCCCAGAAGTACGGTTATAAAACCTGTTAAAATGATTCCACCTGTCGAACTCAGCTGCAGCAGTGAATTGAATTTATATTGAGAATAAGCCAGATAATCAAAAGGAAGTAATTTTATCCAGCTTAAACGAAAAAATTCAATTGTACTCCATATAAAAGCTGCTATAAATGGACTAAACTCATATTTAGGCTGCATAAAATTATTTAAAAAAGCCCATATTCCTATCCATAAACCACTTATAATAAAATATATAAGTGGAAGAACAATTATAAAAATTGCAGAAATAGAGGTAAAATCTTTCAGTGGCTGATAAATCCAGTAATTTTTAAAAAGAGAAATAAAAAAACCTGCTGTCCAGGCTCTAACCAAAGCTTTTTGTGGCTTTTCCCCAAAAATAACAATAACCAGTGGTATAAATGCAAGCCAGCTGAAAAAAAATAGTGAGGGGAAATATGCCGGTATAGAAAAAAATACTGCTGTTAATATTATTAATAAAAAAACCATAATTATTCCTCCAGATAACCTTAACAAACTACCTAATCTATTATATATCAAATTATTTATTAATTAAAGTAGGCCAGCCGTTTGACAGCTGGCCTTTTTTATTTAATCTTCTTTTTGTGCCGCACTTATAATCTTATCACTGATATCTGATGGTACTTTATCATAATGAGAAAACTTCATATCAAATGATCCATAACCACCGGTGATTGATTTCAAGTCAATAGCATAACTGAACATTTCTGCCTGTGGTACTTTGGCTTTAATTATCTGCACACCATCTCTGGGGTCCATACCTAATATTCGGCCACGCCTGGAATTGAAATCCCCCATAATATCTCCCATGAAATCCTGTGGAACTGTAACCTCAACTTCCATAATAGGT
>CAZLIW010000270.1:0-3035 GCA_964559325.1 uncultured Halanaerobium sp.
ATTTCCTACTTCATCATTTGGATAGCTCAACTGAAGATATATTTTCTTATGACTTCTTGCAATTCCCTTTAAAATCATTGAAAATCTGTTGCGACTTAAGATGGGAAAGACAACACCAATACTGTCAGAAGAAAAATATTCGTTTATTTCTGCAGCAATATCATCAATATCAATATAGTTCCCCTGAGCTCTTGCCACTAAAGACTCTGTAATACCAACAACATCTTTATCTTTAATTTTATAATCTTCTTCCTGCCATGATCTCTGCAGAGATGAAACAACTATCTCTGCCAAATTATCGCCTGATTTAATTATCGGAGCTCTTATACCTCTAACCTGTGTACCAATAGTTCTCATTCAATTCACCTCTTGGATTTCTGCATTTTATTATAGATGGTACGGATTTATTATAGCAGACTTTAGGCCGAGAGGCAATTATATAGAAAAACCTCTCCTGTATAAACAGATCTTTAACATATCTGTGAAACAGAAGAGGTTTTATGCTTAAATATTGGAAAAAATTGAAAACAAAAATTAATTATTACGCAGTGTTCTCAAAATTTCTTCTAATTCTTCTCTGCTTATTTCTCCATCTGCATATCTTTCTCTGGCTATTTCTTCAGCTCTGCCATTTTTTCTGGATTCAATATATTGATCTTCCCTATATTGCTGACTTCTATAATTATCACGTTTATCATCATAGCTATTATGATTATTTTTACTATTTTGAACCAGAAAATATATAACAGCTCCAATAAGCACAACCCATATTATCATCATAAAACTTCCTCCCCACGGCATATATCCCATATGACCAAATCTAAACATAATATCACAACCCTTTGAAATTAATTTGAGTATTTTACTATACTTTTATTATAATGGGGAAATGTGAAGAAAATATGAATTTTATAAATTTATTTAAATTAATTAATTTACGATATTTAATAAGATGTGCGGGTTCTTTCACAAATCTTATGGGTATTAAATTTCCATTACTTTTTTTAGATTTTCTGTACTAAACTCTTTAATTATGATATTTGCTAAATCGAGATTCTGAAAACTGCTGTTTCTCTGACTGAAAGCAGCACATTTCATTCCGGCACTTTTAGCTGCCGATACGCCATGCTCAGAATCTTCAATCACAAGACAGTTTTCTGGTTCAACTCCAAGCTTATCAGCTGCTTTGAAAAATATATCAGGTGCTGGTTTTCCGTTTTTAACCGAATTCCCATCTACATATCCTTCAACATATTTATCCAGGTTAAATCTGCTGCAGACAAATTCAATTTTTTTAGCATGTGATGATGATGCAATTATCATTTTAAATCCATGTTTCTTAAAATATTCAAACCACTCTCTAATCCCGGGTATCAGCTTAAGATCATTTTCTTTTAAAGCTTTATAATACATATCAGCATGCTGGTCAATTATTTCTTCTGTATTATATTTTTTACAAAGATCATATTCCAGCATAAGCTTATCCCAGAGTTCAAAAAGTGGTACTCCTACTATACTTTCTAATTTCTCTTCACTTAAGCAAATATCATATCTGGCAAACATTTTTTTATCAATTTCCTTATATATTGGTTCTGAATCAATAATTACTCCATCCATATCAAATATAACTGCCTTTATCATTATTATCACCTTTTTATTTTTTGAGTTTTATTATAATATTTTATTTTCTTTTTCTATAATTTCAACAAATTTTTCAACTAATTCCGGATCAAATTGACTGCCGGCATTATTTTTCAGCTCCAGCAGCGCATCTTCAACTGATTTTTTATTTTTATATGGTCTACCATTTAACATAATATCATAAGCATCAACAACTGCAAGTATTCTGGATAAAAGTGGAATTTCATCACCTTTTAAGCCTTCCGGATAGCCACTGCCATCCCATCTTTCATGATGATTTAATATTTCTTTTGCAATATGAGAAAATTCATCTGTAGAAACAGCAATTCTATAGCCTGTCTCAGAATGTTTTTTAATTTCTTCCCATTCTTCTTTATTCAACTTTTCTTTTTTCTTTAAAATTTTTTCAGAAACTGCAACTTTCCCAATATCATGCAGATAGCTGAGCAATGAAAGCTTATCCAATTCTTCATCAGCAAGATTCACTTCTTTTCCCAGTAAGTGGCTCAGCTCTTTCATTCGTGTTGAATGCTCTGCTGTTTCAAAGCTCTTGGCCTCTAGTGTCTTCAGAATTGCATTTAAGATACTGCTGTGATTACTTCTGCGATTTATCAGTTTATTTTTGTACATATTATTATCTGCAGCTTCAATAATATGAGAAATATCTTCATTTCTATCAGTTTTGGTAGCTGTGCCAAAAGAAATAGAGAAATATTCTTTTAATATAGAGTCTTTGCTGTTCTCTCTGCTGACAATTCTATCTATAACTTTTTTCGCTTCACTTTCTTCTGTCTGTGGAAGTACAATAATAAATTCATCTCCACCCCAACGGGCCACAATATCATCCTCCCGACAGGCGTCTTTTATTATATCTGCCGCAAACTTGAGAAGCTGATCTCCTTTTTGATGGCCATAACTGTCATTAACAAGTTTTAGGTTGTTTAAATCTGCCATAATAATGCTGATAGGTATATTTCTTTTTGTGTCAATTCTCTTAATCTCTTCTTCAAAATATGTTCTATTATACAATCCTGTTAAGCTATCATGAAAACTGATATATCTAATCTCCTGTTCTTTTTTCTTGAGTTCAGAAATGTCAATATACATAATGTAACCGCCAATTATATCTCCACTGATATTAATTGGAAATGCTTTAATTAGACAGGGAACAGCACTACCGTATTTATCATAACGGATACTCTCTATTTCTATAGAAGATCCTTTAAAAATCATCTCTTCTTTATGTTTTCTAATCTGTTGAGATGAACTTTCATCAATTAAAATAAATATGTCTTTCCCTTTAATTTCTTCCAGTCTATACTTAAAAACTTTCTCAAACTGTTTGTTAATATCAATAATTTTATTTTTTTCATCTATCATAACTATCGGTTCTG
>CAZLIW010000271.1:0-3022 GCA_964559325.1 uncultured Halanaerobium sp.
TCTTCATAACCTGAAGTAGTTTCTAAATCAAGTGTTAAATTATCAATCTCTAATGTATTTTCTGCTGAGGCATCTATATTTTTACTGTAAGATACTGAATCTGTTGCATTTGCACCTATCTGACTGTCGAGAGTAATTGCTTCCATACTATTTTTTCCCATATCTGTTGGAAGCTCACCCTGTTCTGCCTTCCATCCCTGCACAAGCAGTCCTGTGCTGGAAGAATAAAGATTACCATTCCTATCAAAGTTGAAATTACCTGCTCTGGAAAATACATTTTTTTCTCCATCCTGAAGTATAAAGAACCCATCTCCCTGAATAGCTACATCAGAAGATTTTCCTGTTGGCTGTAGGTTACCAGATGACATATCTGCATCTATACTCCCCAGACCAACTCCTAATCCCACCTGCTGTGGATTTGTACCTGCACGGTCATCCTGAGGTGCAGATGCACCTTTTATTGTCTGATTTAACATTTCCTTAAATGTTACTCTACTACTTTTAAAACCAATTGTATTTACATTGGAAATATTATTTCCAACTACATCCATCATCTGCTGGTGACTGTTTAATCCTGATACACCAGCATACATCGATCTCAACATATAATTTTCCTCCTTCAGTTTTATCGGAGTCCTGCTGTTTTCGACAGCCGGACAGAGCCTCCTGAAAAAGGTCCAGCTCATTCCGATTTAAATCAATTAATTAGCTTTAGCATTTTAATTTTATATTTTTTTACAATTAATTTCATTGTTCTGCATTATTTCATGAAAACAGCAGAATCAATATTTGTAAAAACATTTTCTTTCATACTTTCTCCATCAACAGCTGTAATAACAGTATTATTTTCGACACTTACAATATAGGCAACATTATTTACCATTATTAGTGAATCTCTTGCACCTTTTGCTTTTGCTTTTTCCACACCATTTGTCAGCTGATCCAAATCTTTTTCACTTACAGAGATAGTGCGAGAATCCAGCCTTTTTTGAGCATGTTTGGAAAAATTAATTTTATTTTTTTCGGTAAGTTTTTCATTTAATAATTTTTCAAAAGATACATTTTCATCATTTTTCTGCTGATTTTTACGTTTTATATTTTCATTCTGTTCAAGTGGCCTTATTGGCTGATTTATTTTTAATCTGTTATCCATAATCTACACCTCTTCCTCTGAGCCACCTGCTCTACTGATAGCTGTAAGTTTATCCATTCTTATCTCAGAACCATTTTCCAACACAACCCATATTTCTTCATTTTTAGATTTTACTCCATCAACTGTACCTTTTAACTGTACACCTTCTACATTTGCAGTTATCTCTTTGCCGATTAGATCTGCCTGACCTGCAAGCTGGCTTACATTAAACTGCTGTTCCAACATACCATATATTTTTTCCACTTTTTCTAAAGAACTAAATTCAGCCATCTGAGAGATGAACTCTCGATCTTCCATCGGATCTAAAGGATCCTGATTTTGAAGCTGTGTAATTAAGATCTTAAAAAATGCATCCTGACCCAAACCATCGTTTCCTTCCAGGCTTGCTCTTTCTGTTTCGACCTCATACTGGGAGTTCTGTACGGCTCCTGCACCTGCTATATCTGACATCCAATCCCTCCTTTAAGCGAGCAGATTTAATTTATCACTGGTAAAAGCTGCTCTGTTTATCATTTCCTGATGTTGTAATAATACACTGTCACCCACTATGTTAGAACTGTCATTTTTGTGATGGATATAATACTGGCCCTGAAAAAATTTTCGCTGTTCATATTCCTGATTTTGGCCTGTTTCTCCATCACCAGAAGCTGTCTCCTGATCACTAAAAGCAAATTCATTTTGCCTTTCAATTTGCTGGGGAGAATTTTTTGCAGTTTCCACTTTAAACTGTTCAATATTAATTCCCTGTTTTACCAGATCGGTTTTGAGCTGCTTAAGGCTATTTTCCAGCTGTGTTCTAACAAGTTCATTTTCCACTACCATTTTCCCTACAAGTTTTTCATTATCATAGCCTAAACTAATATCAATTTTACCGAGTGAACGAGGTTCCAGCTGAATCTGCATTTCTTTTGTATCAGCAGAATATTCTCCGGTAAATTTTTCTACAATCTGTGATTGAAGATCAGTATTCTCTGCTTGCTTTAAACCTGTATTAGTTTCACGTAGTGAAAAATTATTTACTTCTGAAGATCTGTCACCTGCTTCAAAATCAACGCCGAAGAAAAGATTATTATTTTCCAGATCAAGAAAGTTTTTATCACTTCCGCTTTCAGTATTTCCTGCTGCAAATACTTTTCCCAGAGAAGAATCATTATCTGACTGAAAAAGCCCTTCATTATCAGCAATAAGATTAGCTGTTTTTATGTGTTTACTGTTTTTCTCATTTTGATCATTAAGCAGCTGTTTTAATTGATTTGCCAGCTCTGGTGATGCAAAATTGCTTTCAGATAAACTATCAGAAAAAAGTGTATCTTTACTGCTCACAGATTTCAATTTCTGCATTACAGGTAATTCAATATCCTCTCTTTTTAGAAGTGTCTCCAGATTAGTAGGATCAATTTTACCTTTATCAAAAAGAGAAATCAATTTTTGAATCTTCAGCTCCAGAGTTTCAGTATTTAAAATCTCAGCAGAATTTTTATCAGAACTATTTAAAACCATCTCCATAAAATTATCCAGTTCATTTTTTAGTAAAGACTGCTGTTTTTCTTTTAGTGTTATCTTATTATCTTCCAGCAGTGATGCTATTTTTTTAAGGTCTTTTGTATCCATCACTTCATTTTCTGAAAAATACTTTTTGGGAAATCCACTGTTTTTTGTATGATCTGCACTGTTTTTTTGCAGTAGAGATTTAAATTCTGATAAATTAGTACTGCTTTTCTCGATTTTAGAAAGCAAATTCTGCAGCATAATTTTCTGCTGTCTGTTCAAGCTTCCCCCCTGCAGCAGAGAAATAAGTTCTGATGCTGCTTTATCTCTGTTTTTAGACAGTATCTTTTTCAGCTTATCCAGAAGTTCCTGATTATCCAG
>CAZLIW010000272.1:0-3013 GCA_964559325.1 uncultured Halanaerobium sp.
TAATATACTGTACTCATTATTAATATCAGTATTAGAAACTGTAGTATTATCAGTATTGATAGTTATCGGAATATCATTATTAAAATATTCTTTAACAGGATGGTTTTCCAGTTTCTGAACTGCATTAGTCTGCAGATTGCTCAAAAGACATACCTCCAGTGCTATATCATTATCTTTAAGCAATTTATAAAGATTTCTATTTTCTTTTAACTTTACACCATGGCCAATTCTTTCGGCAAATAATTTTTCTACAGCTGTCTTAATATTTTTCGGACCAGCAGCCTCCCCGGCATGAACCGTCCTGTGCAGTCCATATTCAGCAGCCTTTTCAAAAGCTCTTTGGTGTATCTCAGGAGGAAAATCCGCTTCATTACCTGCCAGGTCGACACCTACCACACCATAATTTAAATATTTCTCAGCTGTTTTGACCACTTCTAAACTTTTTTTAGATTCATGATCCCTCATAGCTATCAAAATCAAGTTTGTGTTAATATCATTGTCTTTTTCACCATCATTTAAAGCTTTAAGAACACTTTCTACAACTTCCTCTAAATATAATCCTCCATCAATATGCAGAAAAGGGGCAATCCTAAGCTCAGCATATCTCACATTATTCTGAGCTAAATCGTCCACAATTTCAGAAGTTATCTGATATATATATTCTGCTTTCTGCATAACAGGCAGGGTATAATCAAATTTTTTTATATAATTTTTAAGAGAACCAGTGTTTTCTTCTATCATAACCAGTTTTTTAAAAGAATCAAAATCATTAACCGGGAGACTAAAATTTTCCTTTTTAGCTATTTCATAAATAGTTTTAGGCCTAATACTGCCGCTTATATGATAATGAAGTTCTGTTTTTGGGAACTTTTTTAATAAATCCATTTCCAAATTATCCACCTACTTTTTACGTGCTGCAACAGCTTTTTTGTAAAATTCCTGACAGCTGCATTCGGATCCATCAAATTCAACAAGCATCACTGCTTCTTCCAGAAGTCTTTTAATCTTTTCTATATTATCCTTAAAAACTTTTTTGTGTAAGGCCAGATCTGGTTCAACATCTGTCATACCGGCAGCCATATCTGTCACCACTGTTACTACGGAATAGCACATACCCAGTTCCCTGGCAAGTGATGCTTCTGTACTGTTTGTCATTCCCACTACATCAATTCCCCAGCTTTTAAAAATCTGAACTTCTAAAGCAGTCTCATAGCGTGGACCCCCGGTTACTATCATATTTCCTTCAGGATGGATATCCACCTCAGCTCTTTGAGCTGCTTTAAGATAATATTCTCTCATTGCAGCACAGTATGGTTCTGTCATATTGACAGAATACTCTCCAAAAGTAGATTCCCGATTCCAGGCAAGATCCATAAATTGATCAACTAAAACCAGATCACCTACACCCATGTTTTTATTTAATGAACCAACCGCACAGGTAGCAAATACTTTTTTAATACCCAGTTTTTCTAAAGCTTTCATATTTGCTTTATAATTTACCTGATAGGCTAAAGCACTGTGAGCCATGCCGTGTCTGGGTAAAAAGACAATCTCTCTATCCGCTTTATTACCAATTAAAACTTTAGTTTCTCCATACTCTGTATCTATAATTTTTTCTTCTGCATTTTTTAGAAAATCTAGTTCATAAAGTCCTGTTCCTCCTATTATGGCAGCTTTCATTCTGTGTCCTCCTCAGATAATATTTCAAATAAAGATAGTTCAATTAATTTCTCTTTATTGGGTTTGCCCTCTTTGTCCCAATCGCGAATATCATAATATTCATCAAGCATTTCCTTGAGTGGCGGTAGATAATTTCTGGTTCTGGTATCACCATCACCACGGGGATCATTTAATATTCTGGAAGGGAGTGTATCATCTTCTCTGCTTACCCCTCTTATATTATTGATCATTCTTTTTAAATTATATATTCTTTCTCCAGTCAGCATTAATTCATCAACCGTCATTTCCCAGCCAATTACCTGCTCTATCCAGTCTAAAATATCTGTTAATGTAACTTTTCCATAAAGTAAAAATTTACACAATTTGAGAGAATCCATAAGACTCATCAAATTTTGAGCATGGAAATTCAAAACACCTTTCCCTTCTGAAGCGAAACGATCCTGTTTTTCTGTATAACCAAGTTCTGGCAGAAGAACTCCTTTTTCGAAGGCATAAGTTGCTCCCTGAAGATGGCAGGCGCCTCTGTTGGATGTTGCATATCCTACTGCTAAACTGCTGAAAGCTCTGGGATCATGAGCCGGAAATTCCAGTCCCTTAACATGTACTGCACCAGGATGATCAGGATGACCAATTTCTTCTGCCAGTCTTTTAACACCATCAGCCAGCAAATCACCCAGACCTCTTTTATATGCTATATTATCTATGATGTCCAGCAGTGCCTCTCCATTACCCCATTTTAGTTTGCTGTCAGCGAATGGTTTAACTCCTTCTTCATTTAATTCCATAGCAAAAGCTATAGTCTGTCCAGTTGAAATTGTATCAAGCCCCAATTTGTTTGCTTTATAGTTGGCCTCAGCTATAATTTCTATATTATCAATTAATAGATTAGATCCCATAGTACCTGTTGTTTCATATTCTGCTCCAGCCCCATAAATATGTCTGCCATCTTTTGTTTCAAAATCTACTTCTCGTCCACAGCCTATAGGACAGCTGTAACAGTAATAATTACTCTTTAAAATAGTATTTTTCATTTTTAAACCAGAAATTTTTTCTGCTTTTTCAAAAAAACCTTCCTGCCAGTTTTTAATAGGAAGATCTCCAAGAGCTTCTGCTCCTTCAACTCCACCTGCAGTACCGAGTTCTTTCATTCCTTCTGTACTCTTTACAATAGTGGGAAGTATTTCTTTCTGTTTCTTCATTAGCTTTTCTAAATTTTTTATATCAACTTCCTTATTCCCTTTTACCACAACAGCTTTGAGATTTTTAGATCCCATAACTGCTCCCAGACCTGCTCGCCCAACTGCTCTTGCATCTTTACCATCATGCATTATAT
>CAZLIW010000273.1:0-2997 GCA_964559325.1 uncultured Halanaerobium sp.
AGATTTTCTCCTGCAGGACCGATACAGGAAGTAACTATATCATTAGAATGTATCTCTTTTAGTGTTTCATCTGTTTTATATGTATCAAGTCCCCACAGCTCTTCAGCTGAGTTTATCTCAACTTTATCCTCATCAATATAAATATATACCGGTTTAGAAGATCGACCGGTAAATATTATTCCATCATATCCTGCTGCTTTTAATGTCTTTCCCCAGTAACCACCAGCATCTCCTTCTGCAAAAATCCCTGTAAGGGGGGAAAGAGAAGTTATTTCGTGTCTTCCAGAAGCAGGAACTTTAGTTCCAGTAAAAGGACCTGTCATATATATAAGAGGATTGTCTTCTCCCAGCGGATCAGTATCTTCATCCACCATTTCGTATAAAAATCTAGCTGCCAGTCCACTACCACCTATATACTTTTTTAATAAATATTCTTGAAGTTCCGTTTTCTCAATTTTTCTTCGGCTAAGGTCTATTTTAAGCAAACAGCCTTTATATCCACCTAACATATTTTCTCCTCCTCTATTATAGTACTTTAAATACTTCAGCCTAACTTTAAGATATTTTTTAGCCCTCTGGCAGCTCCCAGTTCATTATTATTACCGACCACTATATCTGCTATTTTTTTTAGCTTTTTATCTGCATTACCCATCACCAGACTTAAACCAGCAAAGTTTAGCATTTCAAAATCATTAAAGTTATCTCCAACAGCTATTATCTCATCTTTTTTTATATTCAGCTCATCTGCCAGCTCTCTCAGTGCATTACCTTTAGAAACATCTTTATTCATAATATCAATATATGCCTTTTCGGATCTGGCAATTTTTAGACTATCATGGTATTTTTTCTTTAAAGTATACAGAATTTCCTGCAGTTTTGCTTCATTTTTTTCAACTATTAATAATTTAGTTGTAGATTTATCCAAAAATACCTGCATATTTTCACATAGATTTCCTTTCACTCCAGAAATTTTTTCATAATATTTTGCTTCTTTTCTTTTTTGGCTGTAATATAACCTGTCATCAAAATATAAATTTAAATGTAGATTATGTTCCCGGCAGAAAGTAATTATCTCTTCTGCAAGTTCACATCTAATGGGGTGGTGTTTTATAATTTGACCTGTAGAAATGTTTTTAATAAGAGCACCATTATATGTTATAACTGCTCCATCTAAATTTAATTTTTTTAAATATGGCAGAGCAGAAATATACATTCTCCCTGTTGCAACAATAACTTCTATTCCCTGTTCTCTTATTTTATCAATAATTTCTACAGTTTCTGCTTCAAGCTTCTGAGAATCATTCAATATTGTTCCATCAAGATCCAGTGCCAGAAGTTTATAATTATTTATTTGGTTCATAATTTACTCCCAGACCTTCCGGTGACCTTGATTTAATTACAGCACCTGCCAAAACTACTACTGTAAGTAGATATGGAAACATTTGTATTAGTTCATTTGCCATTCCAATATTTAAACTCTGAAGGCGCATCTGTACTGCATCTGAAAATGAAAATAAAAAGCTGGCGCCAAGTCCACCTATTGGATTCCACTGACCAAAAATGTTTGCAGCCAGGGCCATATAACCTCTTCCAGCTGACATGTTCATACTAAACCAGTTTAGATGTCCTAAAGACAGATATGCACCACCAAGACCGGATAACACACCACTGGAGATAACTCCAAAATACTGCATCTTTTTTATCTTGATTCCAAGTGTATCAGCTGCTTCTGGATGTTCGCCCACCATTCTTAAACGCAGACCAAATGGAGTTTTAAAAAGTAAAAACCAGCCGGCAAAAATTGTAATAAACATTATATAAACTAATGGAGAATGTGTACCAAGCAGATCCCCAAGCACAGGAATGTCTTTTAAAATTGGTATTGAAATCACTTTCAGGCCATTTACATTGGGTGATGTTCCTCTTGTACCCCATATAACCTGCATTAACCATGTTGTTACACCAAGAGCAAGTATATTGATACCCGCTCCTGTAACTGTCTGGTCTGCCTTGAATTTAATTGTAAAAATTGAAAATATCCATCCGGCAGCACCACCCATCAGCATTGCAGATAAAACACCTATCCAGGGACTTCCTGTAAGGTATGAACCCAGTACTCCTCCAAAAGCTCCAGAAAGCATCATCCCTTCCAAACCAATATTAACTACACCGGACCTTTCCGAAAAAGTCCCCCCCATGGCAGCCAATGCTATTGGTGTGGCAATTCTAATCGAAGCTGTTAGTGTATTTATACTAAATATACAGTCAATTATTTCATTCACAAATTTCCACCCCTTTGTCAGCATTTTTGACAGCCAGTCTGTCCCTAAACCATTCTATCATTGCAGGGGCAGAAACAAATAATATTACAAGCCCCTGTACAACTGTCATAAGATCACTTGGTATTTTTGCAAAAAGTTTCATTGCCATACCACCAGATTCTAAAATTCCAAACAGGAGTGCTGCCAGGAAAACTCCCCAGGGTCTCTTCCTTCCCAACACTGCAACAGCTATACCAGAATATCCATAACCTGGAGAAAAATTAGTTATAAATCTATGCAGAACTCCCATAACCATGGTACTGCCTGCCAAACCTGCTACCGCTCCACTGATAAACATACCGGCAACAATCATATGTTTTGAGCTGATACCCGCATATTCTGCTGCTGAACTGTTATGTCCTACAGATTTCAGGTCAAATCCCAGTGCCGTTCTTTTATAAATAAAATCAATTACTATTATTACAAAAAGGGCTACAAAAATTGCAAAAGTAAGTCTGGTATGATTAATTAAAACCGGCAGTTGAGCACCTTTGGGTATCACAACCGTCTGATCTATACCACCTTCAGCTTTAAAAAAATTCTTTATAAGAAAAGTGGTGCCAAAAATAGCAACATAATTTAGCATTATTGTTGTTACAACTTCATGAGCTCCAGTATAAGCTTTAAGATAACCAGGCACAGAAGCCCATAATCCTCCTGCAAGTGCACCAGCTAT
>CAZLIW010000274.1:0-2992 GCA_964559325.1 uncultured Halanaerobium sp.
AAGATATTTATATCTTCCCGGGTGGACATAGTGCTGCAAAAATGAGAGATGATGTCAAAAAAATGACTGACTTTGGTAATAAAATTCTCAACGGAGAAGAATTATTACCTGCAGAAGAAGAAGGTTATTATATTCGCGGCATCAGACACCAATATTTCTTAGAAGATGAAACTCCAGCATATGAGAGAGCGATTGATATGCTGCTCAAAAAAATTAATGGTGAAGAGTTTAAGAGTGAATTACCTATACCTGAATTAGATAGAGTAGAAATTGCTCCAGCAGTAAAGGATTTAAGTGAAATAGAAGTTGCTTTAGTTACTTCTGGAGGTATTGTTCCGGTTGATAATCCAGATAAAATTCAATCTGCTTCAGCAACAAGATGGGGTAAATATGACATCAGTGGTATGAATAAATTAGAAAACAGAGAATCTAATGCATTTAAAACAATTCATGCTGGTTATGATCCTGCTGCAGCTGACGCTGATCCTAATGTAGTTGTACCTGTTGATGCAATGCGTAAATATGAAGAAGAAGGTAAGATAGGTAAATTACATGATTATTTTTATGCAACAGTTGGAACTGGAACTACACAGGGTGAGGCAGCTCGCATGGGTAAGGAAATAGTTCAAGAATTAAAAGAGGCCAATGTTCAGGCAGTAATATTAACTTCCACTTGAGGTACCTGTACACGTTGCGGTGCAACAATGGTGAAAGAAATTGAACGCGCTGGTTTTCCAGTTGTCCACATGGCAAACTTGATTCCTGTATCTAAGACTGTTGGTGCTAATAGAATAGTTCCAACTATTTCTATCCCTTATCCATTAGGAGATCCTTCTACAAGTAAAGAGGAACAGTGGAAACTAAGATATTACAGAGTTGGTGTAGCATTAGATGCACTAACAAAAGATATTGAGGATCAGACAGTTTTTGATGTAGAAATGTAAAAGGAAACCCTTACCTCCCCAAAAAATGGGGAGGTAAGGGTATTTACACCGATGTTAAGTGAAAAAATTAACACAATCAGAGGGGTGAAATAGGTGGAAAAGCGCAAAGATGCACATGGAAGAATAATTGAAGAAAGAGGCCGAGAAGTGTTTGTTATTTCACTGGTAATTGTTTTTGCAATTGTTCTCTGGGGAATAGCTATGCCCGAAAGTTTTGGTGGAGTTGCAAACAGTATATTTGATTTTCTGACAATGAACTTTGGCTGGTTTTATCTAATTACAATGACCTTATTTGTTGTTTTTTGTGTCTGGGTTGCCTTAAGTCAATATGGAAAAATAAAGCTTGGTAAACCTGATGAAGAACCGGAGTTTAGTACTATTTCCTGGTTTGCAATGTTATTTAGTGCCGGAATGGGAGTAGGATTAGTTTTCTGGGGAGTTGCAGAGCCTTTAAATCATTTTGTTAACCCTCTGGGTATTGAAGGAGGAACTGCAGCAGCGGCAGATTTTGCTTTAAAGACTTCATTTTTACACTGGGGATTACACCCCTGGTCGGCTTATGGAGTTTTAGCGCTGGCCCTAGCATATATGCAGTTTAGACATGACAAGCCTGCTCAAATTAGTAGTGTATTTATACCTCTAATTGGAGAAGCTAAAGCTAGAGGAACAATTGGTAAAACTGTTGATATTCTAGCGATCTTTGCTACAGTAGCTGGTGTAGCAACTTCTTTAGGAATGGCAACACTGCAGGTTACAAGTGGTTTTAATTTCCTATTTGGAGTACCAGAAACTAATTTTGTGCGTCTATTAGTTATTGGAGTTATTACAATTATGTTTATGATTTCTGCAATAACAGGTGTTGACAAGGGGATTAAATATTTGTCTAATGCAAATATCACTCTGGCAGGATTAATTATGCTCATCTGTTTGATAGTTGGTCCGACAATGTTGATTATTAATAATTTCACTAATACTTTTGGCTATTATTTTTCAAGTATAGTTAGAGATAGTTTTAGAATTGGTCCAGAACCCTGGTATGGCTGGTGGACAATTTTCTACTGGGCATGGTGGATTGCCTGGGCACCATTTGTAGCAACATTTATTGCCAGAATTTCAAGAGGTAGAACTATCAGAGAATTTATTGGTGGAGTATTATTTGCTCCTACACTTGCTTCTTTTGTCTGGTTTTCAATATTAGGTACAATGGGTATGGAAACCGGAATGGAAGTTGCTGAGGAAGCTATTGCAGTTACAGAAACAGCATTTTTTGAGGTAATACAGTATTATCCAGCTGGTAATTTAGTTTCAATTATTGGAACTATACTCTTGATAACTTTCTTTATAACTTCGGCAGATTCAGCCACCTTTGTGCTGGGAATGTTATCTGATAAAGGTAATCAAAATCCATCAGCGAAATTAAAGGTTACCTGGGGAATTATCCAGTCAGGTTTGGCTGTTGCTTTGATGTTATCTGGTGGTTTGGGTATGCTGCAGACCGGTTCAATTGTGGCTGCTTTCCCATTTGCTTTTATTATGATTTTTGCAATGTGGGCTATGGTCAAAGCTTTGAAAGCTGATGCTGCAGTAGAGGGTGTTGTTGATATTGATACAGTAGCTGATGTTTCAGTTGATCATATGGATAAAGAAAAATTAGCCGCAGAAGAAGCGTAAATGTTTACCGTAAATTAATTAGAAATCAAATAAAAAATCCCGGCTTTTTAGCCGGGAATTATCTCTATGATAAAATTAATAAACTGGTTTCTATTTAATCACTACAGCAGATTGCATGATTAACAATAGAACGTATATGTCTAATTATATTATTTAGTGACTCTTCTGGGGTGTAGTCTATGCGCTTATTTATAAGCAGTGTGAGCATTCCATGGTAAATATAAGTAATCATATTATCCATCTGATCTGCTTTTTCTTTAGTTAAAATATTATTTTCAATTAGCGGTCTGGAAGCAATAGAAGCCCGCTTTGATAAATCTGCATCAAGCAGCATAGGCAGCAAATCTTCAGGTGGTGTACCCAGCTTTTCAGGGAAG
>CAZLIW010000275.1:0-2972 GCA_964559325.1 uncultured Halanaerobium sp.
ATCAACAATTTATATAAACTCGCAAAAAGCTATCTATTAGTGTTTTTATATAATCAACTAAAAAAAGCTCCCTTCAAAAGGAGCTTTTCGATAACAGAAAGAATATTTCAGTATTATTATCTGCATTCTACATATTGTTTAATATTCAAATCAAATTTTCTTTAAACTAATATAACTGCTATTATTGGTATAAATAATTTCCAGTGGAAAATTATCTTCAACCCATCTGAATGTTTTAGGACTATATAAACTTATATGTGTATCATCTCTTATATACCACCAGTCTGCAAAACTACCAGCCTCAGTATAAAAATTAGTCATCACCGCCAGCAGTCCACCGTCTTTTAACAGTGAAATTAGATGTTTTATTTCTCTGCGTGGATTAAAAAAATGTTCAAAAACTTCAGTTGAAGTAATTAAATCATATTTTTTTTCCTTATAGTCCATATCTGGAAAAAAAAATGGATCATAAATTGTGGTAGAAAATCCTTCCCTTCCCATAAGCTCTGCTAAAACTGGGCCAGGGCCAGCCCCAAAATCGAGCACATCAGCTTCAGGCTGAACAAAAGGTAAAACAGCCTTATCCAGAAACTGCCGAAACATATTGACATAACCCTCATTTTCAATAGAATTATTATGCTCCTGATATCGCATTTTTTCAGCATCAGCAGTCAAAATATATTTTTCATCTTTAAAGATTAAACCACATATCTGACATTGAAAAAAACGCCGATCATCCTGTCGACGCTCTGCTTTATTTCCACATAATTTACATTTCAAAATAATTCCTCCTGCAAAATTATTTTAACACAGATCTTATATATCTTCTCAAACTGGCTGTTGAAATCCTCCCCGCCTGTTAACAAAACTCACAAACGAAAACCCCTTAAAGTAAATCTCTATCCAAAACTTTTAAAAAAGTTTGACATAATTTTAATATTTTCTGTTAAGAATAATTTAACTTACATTTTCATAAACTGTCTGCTCTATCAGCTTCTTTTTCAGCCCTATTAATTCTTTTTCCAGCTCCATTATTTTTTCTTTAACCGGATCAGGTAGATCAGCATGTTCCAGATCTCTTTCAGCATGAATTTTTCTGCCATTTTGAGCAACAACACGTCCCGGCACTCCTACAACTGTTGCATTTGCCTCTACTTCTTTGAGGACGACTGAACCTGCACCTACCTTAACATTATCACCGATCTTCATAGAACCAAGAACTTTGGCCCCAGCACCGATTATTACATTATCTCCAATGGTCGGATGGCGCTTTCCTTTTTCTTTACCTGTACCACCAAGGGTAACCCCCTGAAACAATGTTACATTATCACCGATTTCGGCAGTTTCTCCTATCACAACTCCCATACCATGATCAATAAAAAAGCCCTTCCCGATTTCGGCACCAGGATGGATTTCTATCCCGGTTAAAAATCTGGCCAGCTGTGAAATGATTCTGGGAAAAGTTATCAACCCTCTTTTGTAAAGAAAATGGGAAAAACGGTGAAAAAACAGTGCATGCAGACCTGAATAAGTCAATATAACTTCCAGCAGATTATTGGCAGCTGGATCTCGATCAAAAATAGCATCTATGTCAGCCTTAAAAGTTCTAAACATAATTAAAAACCTCCCTGAAATATTTATAATAAACTGAATAAAATAATAATATTCTTAAATATAAGTAAATTACTCAACTTATATTTATATTATAAACATCAGAGAGATTAAATGCAAGTAAAGTTATCAACTTTTATTATTTTTATTTTTCCCGATCAGCCTTCCCGATCTAACTGCATGGCAGTAAAGCCGATATCAGTTCTGTAGTGCATATCCTCAAACTCTACTTCTTCTATATACTGATACACTTTATCAATAGCCGAAAATAAACCATCAGTAAGAACAGTAAGATTCAGCACCCTACCACCATCAGTGATAAACTTTCCATTTTCCAGACGTGTGCCTGCATGAAATAACAGCAGGTCATCAAAATGCTTTAGTCTATTAAGACCTTTAATTTCCTTGCCTCCAATATATGTCAGCGGATATCCAGCCGAACACAGCACAACACAGGCAGCAGCTTTACTGTCAAACTCTATTTTATCTTTTTGGTTTAATTTGCCCTCAATAACCATTTCCATAAGATCTACAAGATCCTCATTTAATCTGGGCAAAATAACCTGAGTTTCTGGATCACCAAAACGAGCATTATAATCCAGCACCTTTGGTCCCTGTTCAGTAAGAATAATACCGGCAAATAATACACCCTTATATTCAATACCTTCCGCCTTAAAAGCAGTTAGTGTAGGGCGCAGAATTTTTTCACAGATTTCCTCCATAATTCTATCATCAACAAATGGAGATGGGGAGTAAGAACCCATCCCACCCGTATTGGGGCCTTCATCACCATCAAAAACAGCCTTATGATCTCTGGCAGTTGAAAATGAAAGCATTGTCTCTCCATCACTTAAAGCAAAAACAGATACTTCTTCACCTTCCAAAAAGTCCTCTACTACAATGCGATCTCCTGCATCTCCAAACACTTTATCTTCCATAATTCTCTCTACAGCATCCTGAGCTGATTCAAAATTATGGGCCAGGATGACACCTTTACCCCGGGCCAGCCCTTCAGCCTTAATGACAATTGGATAATCGGCATTTTTAAGATAGACCAGTGCAGAATCAGGATCAGTAAAAACTTCAAATTCAGCTGTCGGTATATTATACTTTTTTAGAATATTTTTTGCATAAACTTTGCTTCCTTCCAGCAGAGCAGCCTGCTTTTTAGGACCAAATATCTTTAAACCCCTCTCTTCAAAATGGTCAACAATACCTGCAACCAGAGGTTCTTCCGGCCCCACAACAGTAAGATCTATTCCCTGTTTTTCAGCAAAATCTGCCAGCTGCTCAATATCATCAGCAGCAATATCCACCTTTCTGGCAAGTTCAGCCATCCCGTCATTTCCGGGAGCAGCATA
>CAZLIW010000276.1:0-2962 GCA_964559325.1 uncultured Halanaerobium sp.
CTGCCGATGCCATTTATTGCAAAAACAGATTCAGTTATTACTGTACCGGCAAGCAGGCGCCCAAAATTTAAACCTATAACTGTAATAATTGGAATTAAAGCATTTTTTAAAACATGTTTAATTATAACTGATTTTTCTGCCACTCCTTTTGCTCTGGCAGTTCTTACGAAATCCTTACCTATTGTTTCTAACATAGATGATCTTGTCATCCTTGCAATCAGAGCTGCAGATGCTACTCCCAGAGTTGAAGCGGGCATTACAAGATGTCTAATCCATTCTAATGTCCACCAATTTTCCGGCAGACCTGATATAGGCATAACCCTATATTTCACTCCAAACAGATATATTAAAACAGTACCTATCCAGAAACTGGGAAGAGAAATACCCAGCAGGGCAATAACCATGCTTAAATTGTCAAATAATGAATACTGTTTTACTGCTGCAATTACACCGGCAGTTAATCCTATAAAACTGGCAATTAATATACTGCTGAGTGCCAGCACCAGTGTATTAGGAAATCTGTTCTTTATCATGCTGATAACAGGTTCTCTTGTCTGTACTGATTCTCCCATATCAAGAGTTACAAACCCCTTCATAAAAACTCCGTATTGAACATAAAAAGGTTCATTTAGCCCCAGATTATCTCTAATAGCTTCAATATCAGATTCAGAAGCCTGTGGGCCAGCCATAATAACTGCTGGATCTCCAGGTGCAAGGTGCATTGTAAAAAATACAATCAGTGAAACACCAATTAAAACCGGAATAATCAACAAAAGCCTTCTCACTATGTATGCAAACATACTATCTTCTCATCCTTTCAAAACACTAAACTTAAAAATAATTAATTTTATTTGTTAAAATTATACCACGACACTTTAGCTGTGTAAAGCACAAAAATAATATTCATTATTATCTGAAAATAATCAAGTTGCTATAAAAAAAGACTCTCTCAAGATTTGAACTTGAGAAAGCCTTTATATAAGTTTATTTTATTTTTATTAATTACTTATTTTTTCCTTTTGCTTTTCCACTGGATTTATTTGCTTTTGACCTGTCTTTTCCATTATCCCTGTCTTTTTTATCTTTAGAATTTCCTCTGTTTCCATTATTTATTTTAGGACTATTATTATCATTTTTACTGTTATTTTCAAATTTATGAGAATTATTTATTTTCTTTTCTTCTCTTTCTTTTTCCCGTGCTTCTTTTCTATAAGCACTTGATAATTTCTTCAGATCAGAAATTTCCAGATCTCCGTTTTCCTCAATTATAGATAAAATTTCATTAGAAAATTTTTCGCCAAATTCTGTGTCTTCATAAACTTTGCTTAATTTACGCATTTCAAGAGCAGTCTGAAAAAATAACTGACCTGATTTTTCATCAGATTGGAAATTATTAAGAGTTTCCATCATATTCGTCTCATTAAATCCATTTAAAACAGCTTCATTCAGATTATTTAATATAAAAAAGCTCTGACCTAAATCAATTTCATTTGAGATATACCTGTCGATAACACCTATAATGGTATCAATTTCAAGACCACTTTCTTCATCATCAACATTATAATCTGCTAACTTTTTTTCTAAAACTATTTTATCCAGTGAGTTCAGATCTGTTTCACTCTCTAAAAAATCTAGATAAGATGATATATCTTCAAAACTTTCTGACAACTCTCCATCCTCAGCAGTACCATCCTCAGCAGTTATAACTTCACTAGATCCATCATCAGTTGTCTGAGCTACTGCTATTCCACCAGTAATAACAAATACAGTTAATGTGATAACGAGTAAAATAGATAACTTTTTTTTCATAGATTTCTCCTCCTAGTTTTCTTTTTCTGCTTCATACTTTATTATTTCAACATCTTCTATTGTAATTAAACCTTCTTTTACCATTTCTTTTACTTCTGGCAGTATATCGTCTATTTTTTCAGCAGTATCAATTGTTTCAATCACCAATGGCAGATCTTCAGAAAGCTGCAAAATATGAGATGACTTTATACGACTGTTTAATCCAAAACCTTCAATTCCACGCAGGACAGTAGCTCCAGCCATATCATTTTTTTTAAACATTTTTATTAGAGCATGGTATAGGGGCTTTTTATTCCACTTGTCTGCTTCACCTATATATATGCGAAGTATCTTCCCTTCACCTGTAATCTGCATAAATATCACCTTTTTAGATAAAATATAATTAAACCAATTTTGCCAGCTTTATTCCAATCAATACTAAAATAAATCCCAAAAATAGATTTGAAAAAATACTTAAAAAAGCAAATACGTAACTTTCTTCTTCAAAAAGAATTACAGTTTCAAAAGCAAAAGTAGAAAAAGTTGTTAAAGCACCTAAAAATCCTGTTGTGATAGCAGTCCTATAAATTGGACTTAATGTGCTTTTATCTAAAAAATATGTTAATAAAAATCCTAATAGCAAAGAACCTACCATATTAACTGCTAGAGTACCGAACGGAAAAGAACTGCTGTATCTATTTGCAATCCATTTTGATATACTATATCTTCCAATAGCACCAAAAAAGCCGCCAAGACCTATGTAAATAAAATCCCCCAAAGCAAATCACCTTTTTCTAATTTTTTACAGTATATCTCAATTTCTATTTTAAGTATAAATTATATATTTAAGTGTATTAATAATTTTTATTCTAACAATCATCAGTGAAACTCTCACAAAAAAATAATGTATGCAAAATGGCTATTTAAAAGTTAAAAATCCCCTCCAATTATTTTTATAGAAGGAGACTATCTTTACTGTTATATCAAGGAAATATTATGGAGCGGACAACGGGATTCGAACCCGCGACATTTAGCTTGGGAAGCTAACACTCTACCAGCTGAGTTATGTCCGCACTATCTTCTATTTGGATTTTTCTGTAATTTCTTCTTCCAGATCATAATATCTTTTTTTAGCTGTATCGGAAAGCTGTTCCAGTACTTCCTGTCTGAATTT
>CAZLIW010000277.1:0-2952 GCA_964559325.1 uncultured Halanaerobium sp.
GATATACAGGGACTTAGAATGAGATCTCATGATAATGCAGATTATATGAAAGCATATAATGAATTAGGTGCTAATCCTGTTGTTATAGCTTGGACAGAAACTTATTTAGCATTGAAACAAGGAACAGTTGATGCTGTTAATTCGCCGATATCATTAGTATATGACATGTCATTTACTGAAGTTGCTCCATATGTAGCTAATATAGATGAATACCCACAAAATGTAGGATTTGTTATGAATAAAGAAAGATTTGATTCATTAAGTTCAGATCAGCAAGGAGCAATAAAAGAGGCATGTAAAGAAGCTGGAGAATGGGCTACTGAAAAGACAATGGCTGAAATAGATGCTTTAATTGAAAAAATGAAAGAAGAACATGATGCAGTATTTACAGATATTGACACAGAACCATTTAAAGAAAAACTTGCAGATTTTTACTTAGAGCTTGAACAAACTGAAGACTTTGGATCCTTATCTCTTAGTGAAATACTAGCAGAACAATAATAGTCGAAAATCATTAACATTCATTTAGGGACTAGTCCCTAAATGAATGTTTTAAAGGAGGTAAAAATGTATAATCAAAAAAAAGTTGATAAAATTTTAAAGTTAATAAGTGATTTCAACATGATAGTAGCATTATCATGTCTGGTTTTACTAATTGCTTTGAATGGATTTGAAATTATTATTAGATATACTATTGGTAGGTCGATGATATGGATACAGGAAGTCAGTGTTTTACTAATGGTATGGTTGATTTTTACCGGCACTACAAAAACTGTATTTAATAAAAAGGAGATTACAATAGAGATTTTTGTTAATAGATTTCCTTTAAAAACAAAAAAAATTGTGGCAATAATAACAAAAATTTTTGTATTAATATTTTTACTATACTATGCATATTTTAGTTATAGATTAATTATAACTCAAGGTCAAACAAGAACACTTGTCGCAGAAATAAGGCAAATTTACTTTACTATACCAGTGATTGTAATGGCAATATCTTGTTCCTTAATATACTTAAATCAAATATATAAAGATATTTTATATATTAATAAGGAGGCTAGTTAGTAATGGAAGTTGGTTTATTTTTATTTGGTTCTTTTTTAATATTACTTCTATTGGGAGTACCAGTACCTTTTGCAATGGGAATTGGAACTTTAATTGGTCTCATTGCTGGAGAATATAATTTACAGGTCCTTCCTCTTATGGTTTCACGAGGGACTAGTAACTTCACCCTTATAGCGATACCTTATTTTGTATTAGCAGGAAACTTGATGAACTCAGGAGGCATAACAAAAAGAATTTTTGACTGGGCAGATGCCTGCATAGGACATGTAACCGGCGGATTAGCTCAGGTAAATGTATTTGCCAGTATGATTTTTTCTGGTATTTCCGGAACAGCATCTGCTGATGCTGCAGGATTAGGATTGGTAGAAATAGAAGCAATGGATTCAAAAGGATACGACAGGGCCTTTTCTACTGCAGTTACACTAGCATCTTCTGTTATTGGACCTATAATACCTCCAAGTGTACCATTTATAATATATGCTATGTTAGCAAACGTTTCAGTAGCAAAATTATTTATAGGAGGTTTGATTCCAGGTATTGTTGTTGGTGCTATTCTAATGGTTACTAACGTCATTTTAGAAAAAACAGGCAAAGTTAAGATGCCGGAAACAACACCATTTAACTGGAGAAGACTAAAAACTACAACGAAAAAAGGTTTTTTTGCTCTTCTTGCTCCTATAATACTAGTAGGTAGTATATCTTCAGGGTTTGCTACTGCAACTGAAGCAGGAATTATTGCTGTAGTTTACTCTATATTTTGTGGTATTTTATATAAAGAATTAACAATAAAAAAATTATTAAAATCTATGGAAGCAACTATATTTTCTACAGCTATGATAATGTTATTAATTGGTATTGGTTCAGGTTCAGGATGGGTAGCAACAGCAGAAAGAATACCAGGCATGTTAAGTCAAATTTTATTTAATTTAACATCAAATAAATATATGTTGCTAATTATTATTAATTTATTCTTGCTATTTTTAGGAATGATTATAGACGGGGTAACAATAAAACTAATAATGGTACCTATATTACTTCCAATTATGGATTCTATAGGTGTCGCAAGGATTCATTTTGGTATAATGCAGACATTAAACGGATTAATAGGATATGCTACACCGCCAGTAGGAATTGGATTATTTATAATGAGTTCTATTACAGATTTGAAGTTAGAAGAGGTTATTAAATCTTTTTGGATTTTCTATATACCTTTGATAATAGCACTTATTTTAATTATATTCTTCCCAGCAATAACAATGTGGTTACCAAATTTACTATTTAATTAAATAAAAAAATTAGGAGGAAAAATGAATAAATTTAAAGTTGGCTTAGGCCAAATAAACACACAAGATAATATTGAGAAAAACTTAAACAAAATGGAGAGAATGACAGAAGAAATGGCGGGAAAAGGAGCTGAACTTGTAATATTTCCAGAATACTCTTCATATTTTTCGGACATAGGATTCAATGATGTAGCCGAATTTCTTGACGGAAAAATAATAACAAAATTTAAAGAAATTGCAAAAAAGAATAATATTTATTTTCACTGTGGAAGTTTTATAGAAAAAGTTAGTGATGAGGACAAACCCTTCAATACCGCAGTATTCATAAATCCTGATGGAGAAATAGAAACTATATATAGAAAAATCCATCTTTTTGACATTCAAATACCAGGATCAGTAGATGCTAAAGAATCTGACAAAGTAGGTAGAGGAGATAAAGTTGTAAACCATAGTAATAAGCTTGGAGATTTTGGTTTTTCTATATGCTATGATATTAGATTCCCTGATTTGTATAGAAGATTAACTTTAAATGGAGCCAAAATTATTTTTACACCTGCTGCCTTTACTCTTTATACTGGAAAGGATCATTGGGAGGCTATTTTAA
>CAZLIW010000278.1:0-2945 GCA_964559325.1 uncultured Halanaerobium sp.
AATAGAATTAAAAATATAACAATATAACAATATAACATAATATATAAATTCAATAGAATACAAAAATATTGCATAGAATAGAATATATTAAGTATAAATATATTCTGACTAAATATATTTAGAAGAAAGTTCTCTTAATCTTGATTGGAACTGATATTTAATCTGATTCAGACTAATTACTTTATGTTTGCTTTTAAGGCTGAGTCAATTAAAGTTTAATGTTTATGTAGAAAGAGGAGGAAATAAGATGAATATTAAGAAAAAAGCTGACACAATGAAAGATGAACTGACAGAAATAAGGAGAAAGATCCATGCCAATCCTGAGCTCGGTTTTAAGGAATATGACACTTCGAAACTTATCAAAGAAGAGCTGGAAAAAGCTGGAGTCACAATGGAAGATATCGACAGTGAAACAGGTATTCTGGCCGTTATTGAGGGAGAAAAAGAAGGTGGAGATACTGTTACTGCACTGAGAGCAGATATGGATGCACTGCCGATAAAAGAGATGACAGGTCTGGATTATGCTTCTAAAAAGGAAGGTATAATGCACGGCTGTGGTCATGATGGACATACTACCATGCTGCTGGGAGCTGCAAAACTATTAAATCAAATGAAAGATCAGTTTTCCGGTACAGTAAAACTTATCTTCCAGCCGGCAGAGGAAACCATTGGTGGAGCGAAAACTATGGTAGAAGCCGGAGTTTTAGAAAATCCTAAAGTAGATAATATTATCGGTCTACATGCATGGCCTGATCTGGAAGTTGGACAGGTGGGTGTCTGGCCTGGCCCATATATGGCATCAGCTGATAAATTTACTGTTAAGGTAATTGGAAGTGGAGGCCATGGTGCATATCCACATAAATCCAAAGATGCTCTTCTGGCAGCTGCACAGGCTGTTGTTCAGTTTCAGAATATTGTCAGCAGACAGGTAAGTGCTTTAGAAAAGACCGTTGTTTCTGTCTGTATGATAAATGGTGGAGAAGCATTTAATGTTATGCCTGAAGAAGTAACTTTCTGTGGAACTGTAAGATGTCACAGCAATGAAGTAAGAGATGGAATGGAAGAAAAGATGGATCAAATAATGAAGGGTATTAGCCTGTCTTTTGGTGTTAAATATGAGCTGAACTATGAATATGGTGTACCACCGGTTATCAATGATCCTGAAGTTATCGATACAGTATCTCAGGCAGCAGATAAAGTACTGGGAGAAGGTCATGTAGTAAAACTTGATAAACCTGTTATGGGAGCAGAAGATTTTTCGGAATATATAGCTGTAGTAGACAAAGCTGCTTTTATGAGACTTGGAATTACAAATCCTGGTGATGAACCTCTAACTCTGCATAATGACCACTTTAATTTCAATGATGAAGCAATTCCAGTAGGTGTGTCATTATTTGTTCAGTATGTTATGGAACAGAATAAATAATCAGAATAATTAATAGGCTATTTTTTCAGAAGTAGATTAGTGAAGATAATAATACAGAGCCTCCTCAGATTTCAGCTAAAAAATGTTTTGGAACTAAAATCTGGGGAGGTATCTTAATTATTGTCTAAAGCAGTGCTATTAAAATGAAATAGAAAATTTAACAAGGGGGATAACTTAATGTTTTCTAAACTAAAAGAACTGAAGGTTCCACATACTTATGCTCTAATAATTGGTTTTGTAATATTTGCAGTAATTTTAACTTATTTTGTACCGGCTGGAACTTATGAAATGATTTTAGATGAAGAAACAGGAAGAAATTTAATTGAACCGGATTCTTTTCATTTTGTAGAACAGAGTCCGATAGGAATTGGACAGTTTTTGATGAGTATACCACAGGGTATGGTGGATGCAGCAACCATCATATTTTTAGTTTTTATAGTTGGGGGTAGTTTTCAGGTTATTAATAATACCGGAGCTATTGATGCGACAATTAACCTAATAATCAGCAAATTAAATAATGCACTTTTTGTAATTCCAATTGTAATGGCGCTGATGTCAATTTTAGGTGCGGTAGGAATTGTTGTTAATGCGGTCATAGCTTTTATACCGATTGGAGTTGCTCTGAGTAAGAAATTAAAATTAGATCCTATTGTGGGTATTTCTGTGGTTTATCTTGGTGCCTACAGTGGTTTTACTTCTTCTCCAATGGGACCTTTTAATACAATTTTGGGACAGGAAATAGCTGGAATACCTACATTGTCAGGTTTTTGGGTTAGATCTTTAGTATGGCTGGCGATATTTGTTACTACTGTCTGGTATACTATGAGATATGCCAAAAAAGTTCAAAATGATAAAGGTAACAGCAAACTGGGAGATTTTAATTGGGAAGATCACATTACTGATGAAAAGAATGACACAGAAAACTTTAAATTAAAGCATTTTTTAGTACTTGCAGTAGTTTTAGTAGGATTTGTTTCATATGCATATGGGTCTTTCAATTTAGGCTGGGGTTTAAATCACATGAGTGCCATGATGTTTGGGCTCGCTTTAGTAGCTGGAATAGTTGGAAGGATGCATCCTGATGATATGGCCAGCTCATTTATTACTGGCTGTGAGAGAATGGTTTTTGGGGCTTTAGTTATTGGTTTAGCGAAAGCTATTACTATTGTATTAACAGATGGAACTATCATTCATACAATTATTCATTATATGTCACTTCCGCTGAAATCACTTGCTCCTTCACTTTCTGCAGTTGGAATGTTCTGGTCAAATCTTATCTTTAATTTCTTTGTTCCTTCCGGTTCAGGTCAGGCAATGATAGTGATGCCACTGCTGGCTCCAATGGCAGATGTAGTTGGTGTGACAAGACAGGTTGCAGTTTCTGCCTATCAGTATGGTGATGGATTTGCAAATACAATTATACCGACTTCCGGTGTTTTAATGGCTGCTTTAGGTGTTGCCGGTGTTGGATATGAGAAGTGGCTTAAATTTATGATGCCACTATTTTTAAGGTGGGTAG
>CAZLIW010000279.1:0-2944 GCA_964559325.1 uncultured Halanaerobium sp.
TACCGATGACTGGGGCCAAACACAGTACTGGATTCAGAATTCCGAAGGGGCTTTCGCTGCAAAACCTTCTTTGTATTCTGAATTAGGGAAAATCGTTATAGGAGAAAAACCAGGTCGCCAAAATGATAATGAAAAAATCCTTGCTGTAAATATTGGACTGGCAATCGGAGACGTTTCTCTAGGAAATGCAATTTTTAACAAAGCAGTAGAAAAAAATATCGGAACAATACTTCCATTCATGGAAAACAGCAAATTGTTTTAACCGTACAAATCACCACCTAAGCACTTAATAGATGTAATGAAAGCAAAAATAATATATCTCACAATTGCCAAAACATAAGGGGGAAAAACATATGGGAGTGCAACATAAAGACACAGATAACAACAATACAAGGAAAGTATATTTTGGAGAAGCTGTTGGACTACTTGTTTCTTTTGTAACAATACTAATTTGGGGAGCGTTGGTCGGCAAGATCCCTACCGGCATGTCAGTATTGCTATGTGCTATGTTGGCATCTGTTTATGGTATGTTCATTCTTCGTTTTCCGTGGGATGAAATATTGAAAAGCATCCTTAAGGTCTTTGAAATTGGAATGCCTGCAGTCATCATATTGCTTATGGTTGGACTAATTACTGCTTCCTGGCTGGCAGCAGGAACTACTCCCATTTTAATCTTCTGGGGACTTAAAATTATTAACCCCTCTATTTTTCTGTTAGGAGCATTTCTTGTCACATCAATTGCTTCTATGGCTACTGGTTCTGCATGGGCAATAATTGGAACTTTTGGAGTTGCTCTAATGGGGATTGCATCCGGACTTGGTGTCCCTGTCGGAATAGCAGCTGGTGCAATAGTAGCCGGTTCCTATTTGGGAGATAAATGGAGTCCCCTGTCAGATTCCTGTAATCTGGCTGCTGCAGTAGCAGGTCAAGATGTAACTCATTTATTTAAAAATATGTTATCCACTTCTGGAATAGGATTTATAGCCGCTGGAATAATCTACTTCATCATAGGTTTTAACCTGAATGCTTCTGGAAGTGCTGATCTTTCCTTAGTCAAAGAAATAATAACTGGATTAGAAACCGCATATAATTTCAATATTATTCTAATTCTACCTCCAATAATTGTCATAGCTTTGGCAATAATGAAAAAACCTATTCTTCCTGTATTGATGCTTGGTGTTCTTTTAGGCGCTTTGTTAGCAATTATATTCCAGGATATTCAGCTAAATTCCATGTTATCCATTTTATATAGCGGATACAAATCCTCAACAGGCATTGCTGGCATTGACAAGCTTTTGTCAGGTGGCGGTTTAACATCAATGATGGGGTTGATTCTAATAATTTTCTGTGCTTTTACCTTTGCAGGAGTTGTCGAATCAATAGGTGTACTGGATGCCGTATTGAACAAGCTAACAAAATTAACACAATCCTCTGGTTCCCTAATCCTTACTTCTACTCTAACAAGTATATTGACAGTTTACCTTTCCAGTAGTGTTTATGTTTCACTTATATTAAACGGCCGTATGTATGTCCCTGCTTACAGAAAGGTTGGCCTTCACAGGGTTGGTTTATCAAGAACCATCGTTGAAGCTGCGTCATACTCTGGAGCTTATGTCCCATGGAGCGGTGGAGCAATACTAATCCTTTCAACATTAGGAGTCTCCTGGATGCAGTTTACCCCTTATTTATTTAATCATTGGATAAGTCTTTTGCTGGTTGTTGTATTTGGATTTAGCGGAAGATTTACTGAAAAAGAAATACCTGATAGAAATTTCCAAGTTGATAATGAAGTACTTGCTGAAGCATAAACTTTATTTTGTGTCTTCAATCAAATCTCGAATCAGTTCTTTTATAAGCTACTTTTCGATCTCTGAAATGTTACATCCCTTTATCGTTCTACAGTAACCGAAAATCTTGGATATGAGCTGAGATGTCACAGCTTATATCCAAGATTAATTTGCCAAAGAGGAGGTAGAAATAATGAATGGATTAGATACCTCTAGTTTAATAATAATTGGTTTATATCTTGTAGGAATGATCTTAATTGGTTTGTACTTTCAAAAAAAGGTAAATGTCTCTGAAGATTATTTCCTTGCAGGCAGAACCTTGAACTCATTTATAATTATGGCGACAGTTTCAGCTTCCATTATAGGCGGAGGAGCATTAATTGGCCGAGGCGGAGTAATTTACAGTCAAGGCGTGGTAGCCATATGGATAGCTGTTCCATATCTAATTGGAATGTACTTTTTTTCTATGATATCCGGGAGAATCCAGGAGATAGGAACCAAATACAACATTGGATCTATTCCTGATTTAATGGAGTTTCGATTCGGTAAAGCTGCAAAATTTATTACTGCAATTTTAGTTTCATTTACCATGATGGCTACAGTCGGCACTCAAATTACAGCGACTGCAACCATAATCAAATCAATAGGCGGTTTCTCATATGAACTAGGAGCCTGGATTGCTGTTTTGGTTTTTGTAAGTTATACAGTTTTTTCTGGATTATTTGGAGTTGTTTATACGGATGTTGCTCAATTCATAATATTAATATTATTTATATACATTTTATTGCCAATTATTTGCCTAACAAAAATTGGCGGCATAAACAACTTGGTTCAAGCCTTACCGAAAGAGATGCTCTCCTTTAAACCTTCACCAGAAATTATTGGATGGATTTTCACCAATTTAATATTCACTATTGCAGGAGCAGAGATGTGGCAGAGAGCTTTTGCTGCTAGAAGTCCTAAAGAAGCCTGTAAAGGAATGTTTTTGGGAAACACTGTATATGGTCTAACAATAATCGTAACTCTTATTATTGGGTTAAGCGCTTATATACTACTTCCCAACCTTTTTAGCGAATATGGTTCCGCTGACATTGCTATTCCCGCCCTTGTTATTAGAATTTTACCAAAAGGCATAGCTGGACTCTCTTTAGCTGCCA
>CAZLIW010000280.1:0-2942 GCA_964559325.1 uncultured Halanaerobium sp.
TCAGAGAAAAACTAAAACATCTAGATGGAAAAAAAGCAGATGAAACACATAAATATGAAGAAAAAATAAATCCGGATAAGAAAAAAATTGTATTAGTGAAGCAGGTTGCTGGTCAGGGAGCAATGTATGATAATCAGATTCTACCTGATGAACCATCAGGTTTTAAAGGTGGGAGATCAATTATAGATATGGGTAATATGCCAGTAATATTATCTCCTAACGAATATCGCGATGGGGCAATTAGAGCCATGACATAATATTTTATTAGAAATAAGCAAGAGGTGTTTAATTATGGGAATCGGTCCATCAACAAAAGAAACAAGTTTACACCATTTTCGTGATCCGCTTTTAAATATCATAAATAAAGATGAAGACATTGATCTTTTAGGAATAATTATAGTTGGTACTCCGCAATCACAAAAAGATAAATATTATGTTGGAGAAAGAGCTGCTCAGTGGACGGAAGCAATGCAGGCTGACGGAGCAATAGTCTCAGCAGATGGCTGGGGTAATTCTGATGTGGATTTTGCCAATACAATTAAAGAAATAGCTGTTCGAGATATAGAAGTGGTTGGACTCAGCTTTATTGGTACACAGGGTAAATTTGTTGTAAAAAATAAGTATATGGATACAATAATAGATATAAATAAATCAAAATCCGGAATAGAAACAGAGGTTGTTGGAGAAAATAATGTTGATAAACTTGATGCAAAAAAAGCACTGGCATTTTTAAAACTCAAAATAAATAATAAGAAAAAATGATTAAATAAAGGGGAATAAAAAATGGTTACTATTCTTTTTTCCGTTCTGGGGTTAATCTGTCTTTTCTTTCTGTTTATCTTTGTGAAAGATTTTATAAAACACAGGGATGAACTTGAAAATAATTCCTGGACAAAAGTTTCAATGATTGGTTTTGTAACTAACTTTTTTGATGCACTTGGAATTGGTTCTTTTGCTACTGGGGCATCATTATTAAGGATTTTTAAACAGATCAATGACCGGGTAATTCCCGGAACACTTAATGTTGGTTATACAATTCCAGTAATGTTAGAAGCACTAATTTTTATTAAAGTTATTAAGGTAGAACCTTTAACTTTGATTGGAATGATTATATCTGCTCTGGCAGGAGCCTGGATTGGCGCAGGTATAATTGCTAAATTCTCAGAAAAAAAAGTACAAAAAGTAATGGGGATAGCTTTGATAGCAACAGGTTTTTTGATGTTAATGAGTCAGTTGGGTTTTATTCCCAGTGGTGGTACTGCAATTGGACTGCATGGGAAAAAACTAATTTTTGCTATGGCAGTAAACTTTGTGCTTGGTGGAATGATGACAGCAGGTATTGGTTTATATGCACCCTGTATGGTATTAGTTTATTTTTTAGGAATGTCTCCAAAAGTAGCTTTTCCCATTATGTTTGGTTCATGTGCCTTTCTGATGCCTATTGCTTCCATTAAGTTTATAAGAGAGGGAGCATATAATCGCAAAGCATCTATGGCATTTTCTAGTATTGGTGCACTGGGAGTTTTGGTTGCGGCTTATTTAGTAAAATCACTACCTATTAATATTCTTACCTGGCTAGTTATTGGAGTGGTTTTCTATACAGCTATTTCCATGCTTAGAGTTGCATTAAAAAAGAAAAAAGAGCTGGCTGAAGAAAGAGGGAAAGTACAGAAAGCAGCCAACTAATTAATTATAATCCTGCTGAATTAATCAAGCAGGATTATTTTATTTGACTGATGAAAACACTTATATATAAGATTGGTATCTATATTCAAGGAGAAAAAGAGAGTTAAAACAAATGTCTGGAAAATGAAAACAGCCGCAGTTCTGCGGCTGTTAAATATTTTTTATAATATTTTCAAGTGCAAAACTATAGAATTAAAACTTCCATGTAACTCCTGCCATATACTGAGTATATTCCTGCTCGGCTCTATAATCAATATCTTTTGCAACATAGCCAACATGATATTGATCCTGGCTTCCATCAACCTCTGTTTTATTGTAATCTATATTAAGAAATATATCTGCTTCAGGTCCTAATTTGTAGTTTGCTTTTCCACCTATCATTAAAGAACTTCCATCACCTTTACCTTTAGCAATTAAATTTCTATGTAGATGATGGTCTTCATCTTCCATATCAACCCAGTTTGAGTAATTAATATCAAATTTTAAATTCCAGTATTTATTAATACTATTTTGGAATTCCACACCTAAATAAGGAATATCGAAGGTTGCTTCATAAGTAATATTATCTCCTGCTGGTTTTTGCACTGTTCCTTTAGGATGAAATTCATCTGGATAATAATTAGAGATGTTTGTTAGAGTAGTCTGTTTCAGATCATATGTCACGAAATCATATTTGTCCTGTTTAAATCCAACATGTATAGAATATTTCCAGTTATATCCTGCTGAGTTCCAGGGTGCTTTAAGTTTTAAATCCCATTTAGTTATATCTTCAACTTTTGTAGAAGACTTCCCTATAATATCCTTTACATGTATCCCTGTTGCCGCCAACCAGTCAGAGTCTTTAAATGTACCTGCATTATCATTAATATTTTTAGCAAGATCAAATTCTATACCGCCAATATTTAGAGGCTGGATATTTAGATTATTTTTGTAGCTTATGTTGATCATCTCTACATCTAATGGAAATTCCAGCAGGCTTCTAAAAGTATATCCTGATGAAATATCAGAATCGATAGCTCCAATTTCATATTCGGTATAACCGTCCAGAGTTCCAATACTCAGATCAAATTCATGGGTGAGATCTTCTGCAGAGGTTGCAGAATTAAAAGAGAATAGAATAAGGAAAAGAATCATATAAATAATAATCTTATTTTTCATTAATTTTCACCTCAATAATAAATTTTTACAAATTATGAAAAAATATATCTATTTATATAATTCAAGCATTTAAAACTATTTCCTGCAGATATTTCTTA
>CAZLIW010000281.1:0-2924 GCA_964559325.1 uncultured Halanaerobium sp.
AATGATGATAATGATAATGCAGACTGTGAAGGAATCAATAATTATTCATTTGATGAAATTTTAGATTATGTTAAAAATGTACCTTTAGAAGATATTGAATTTCTCAAAAAAGGTATTGAAATGAATCTAAAAGTTGCTGAAGAAGGGCTGGAAATGGATAACAGCCTCAGCAGTAAATTTAGAAAATTTATAGATGAAGAATTTTTAAATGAAAATATGATATCTGAAGCTAGAATGTTGGCTTCTGCAGCATCTGAAGCACGAATGACAGGCAGCAGACTGCCGATTATGAGCAGTGCAGGAAGTGGAAATCAGGGTATAGTAAATTTTATAACAAATTATACTGTAGCAAAACATCAAAATGTTGGTGAAGAAAAAATGCTCAGAGCATTAGCGTTAAGTAATTTAATAACATTATATATAAAAACAGCTACAGGAAGTCTCTCAGCAATGTGTGGAGTCGCAGTTGCTGCAGGAGTGGGCGTAAGTGCGAGTACTTCTTATATACTTGGTGGGGAAAAAGAAGAAATTTTTTCTTCAATGTTAAATGTTCTGGGGTCAGTAAGTGGAATTGTTTGTGATGGTGCAAAAGAGGGATGTGCATTTAAAATAGCAACTGCAGTAGAATGGGCCATTATTTCAGCCAAACTGGCAGTGGAAGGTAAGGCAGTAGATACTGAAGACGGCCTGCTGGCAGAAAACTTTTCGGATTTAATCAATAATCTGGCCTATATATGTAATCCAGGTATGATTTCGACAGATCAGGCAATGCTTAAAGTTATGTTAAATAATCAAAAATAATGAGGGATAGTTAAATTTTATTTGCTGTTATTTTTTATAATAATAATGTAATATTTTGTGAAATATTTATTTAATACTATGGGAGTGATTATAAATGAGCAAGAAAAAGTTTACAGATAATCTTGTTTTTAGATTACTGATAGCAGTTTTGGTGGGAGTTATTATAGGTGTTTATGTAAATAAGAACATTATGCAGGTTGTTTCTACTATCAAATATGTTTTAGGACAATTGATATTTTATTCTGTACCACTTGTTATTATTGGATTTATAGCTCCTTCTATAACCAGACTGCAGGAAAAAGCAAGTAAACTGCTGGGGCAGGCGGTGTCTATTGCTTATCTTTCATCTGTAGGAGCCGCCATATTTGCCATTATCTCAGGAAAAATAATAATTCCATTTTTGCATATAGCTGAAGAAACTACTTCTTTAAGAGAACTTCCCGAAATAATGTTTCAGCTCGATATTCCAGCTATTATGCCTGTTATGAGTGCTCTTGTTCTAGCACTTTTTGTTGGACTTTCAGCTGCCTGGACTAAAGCAGAAATGATATCTGATCTGCTGGATGAAGTGCAGAATATGATTTTATCACTGGTTGAAAAAATAGTTATACCAATTCTGCCGTTTTTTATTGCAACAACTTTTGCCGAACTGGCATATGAAGGAACAATTACCGAACATTTACCTGTGTTTCTTACTGTTATTGTCTTAGTTATTGTCGGTCATTTTATCTGGTTAACTGTTCTTTATTCAATTGCAGGAATGATATCCGGAGAAAATCCACTGGAAGTCATTAAACACTATGTTCCTGCCTATTTAACAGCTGTTGGGACAATGTCCAGTGCTGCAACCTTACCTGTATCTTTAAAATCAGCCGGAAAATCTAAAGTTCTTGAAGAAGAAATAACTAACTTTGCTATTCCATTAGGAGCAACTATTCACCTGTGTGGTTCAGTTTTAACAGAAACATTTTTTGTAATGGTTATTTCTAAAGTGCTTTATGGCAGTGTACCATCAATGTCGACCATGTTTTTATTCGCAATTTTACTGGGAATCTTTGCAATTGGAGCTCCTGGAGTTCCTGGTGGAACAGTTATGGCCTCTCTTGGTCTGGTAACAGGAATACTGGGCTTTGATCAGACTGGTGTGGGACTGGTGCTAACTATTTTTGCTATTCAGGACAGTTTTGGTACAGCCTGTAATATTACTGGAGATGGGGCTATTGCACTGATGCTGACTGGATTAAACAGAAAAAAAGCAGTCTAATTACATAATCAATATAATTATATTAAAGAATCTGATTTTAGAATCGGACATTAATATTTTACTTAGCCAGAATTTTATATTTGCCTGAAAATATAATAAATGAGGTATAAGTCCCTGTATATATTAATCAAAATCACAGGGACTTATACCTTATTTTAAAAAAGGATACTTTAATTAATTATTGAATAAAAATATTAGGACTATTTTTTAAGGAGGAAAAAAAGTTGAGCAGTGAGTATTTAGATAATTATAAACCACTTGTTAAATTTCTGGCAGAGGTGCTGGGAGAAAACTGTGAGGTTGTACTTCATGATTTAAATAATCTGGAAAATTCTATTATTGCTATCGAAAATGGACATATTAGTGGACGAAAGGTAGGAGATGCACTAACTGATCTGGCTCTAAAAATTGTCAGAGAAGGTCATGATTTAAAAAAAGATTATATAACAAATTATACAGGTAAAACAAAAGATGGTAAGGATTTAAGATCTTCAACATATTTTATAAAAAAAGATAATAAAGTGGCAGCGATGCTCTGTTTGAATTTTGATGTGAGTAAATTTATTGAGGCAAGAGATCTGCTTAATGAATTTATAACAGGTGATAAAAAAGAAAACCAGGTAATTGAAGATTATTCATCAGAAAAGTTCACAAATTCAATAGAAGAACTAATGCACTCAATTATAGAAAATCATGTCAGTAGAATTTCTATTCCACCTAAAAGAATGACAGCAGAAGAGAAAAAAGCAGTTGTTAAAGAACTGGAAAAAGAAGGAGTCTTTCTGCTTAAAAATTCCATTTCTGAAGTGGCTAGAGAACTGAAAACTTCAGAAGCAACAATTTATAGATATTTAAATGG
>CAZLIW010000282.1:0-2890 GCA_964559325.1 uncultured Halanaerobium sp.
TCTGCTTCTTCTATTTCTTCTCTGTGGGCAGGCATATCTTCTTTTGTTCTTCGGTAGATTATATTTACTTCTTCAGCTCCAAGACGCACAAGATTACGTGCTACATCTATTGCCGCATTACCTCCACCAATGACAGCTGCTTTTTTTCCTTTCATATCAATTTCTTTACCTTTATTAATATCCCGAAGCATCTGAAGTGCAGAATATACTCCTTCAAGATCTTCTCCTTCTATACCCAAACTTCTATCTTTCTGTGCACCTACAGCCATATACACTGCCCAGTACCCTTCATCTTTTAAATCTTCTAATGTAATATCTTTACCTACTTCTGTATCTACAGCTATTTCGACCCCCATAGTTGTTAATACAGCAATTTCTTCATTTAATAGTTCTTTGGGCAGACGATATTCCGGAATACCAAGGGCCAGCATTCCTCCCACCTCAGATTCTGCTTCAAAAATAGTAACCTGATAACCCTTTTTGCGCAGGTAAAATGCTGCTGTGAGTCCTGATGGTCCTGATCCAACAACAGCTACTTTTTTATCTTTTTCTTCTTTAATTTCCGGCACTGGAAAACTTCCTTCCTTCTCCAGCAAATAATCACCTGCAAAACGCTTCAGTTCTCTAATTGCGAGAGCTTCATCCATAGATCCTCTGTTACAGGATCTTTCACAGAGATTATAGCACACTCTGCCACATACTAAGACAAGAGGATTTTCCTCCTGAACTACTTTGTATGCTTCTTTGTATTTTCCCTGTCTAATTAAGTCTATATAAATGGGAACATCTACATTTGCCGGACATGCATTCTGACATGGTGAATTAAATAGTGATGCACAGACAGATGAACTGCAGTGCTTATTTTCTATATGATCTATATATTCATCTTTGAAATATCTTATTGTACTCAATACCGGATTTGGAGCTGTCTGCCCCAATCCACAGAAAGAAGAGTCTTTTATCATTTCTCCCATTTCTACCAGCAGATCGAGATCCTCAATACTTCCTTCACCCTCTGTTATCTTCTCAAGTATTTCCAGCATTCTTGTTGTACCAATTCTGCAGGGAGTACACTGACCACATGACTCATCTTTGCAGAAATCAACAAAATATTTTGCAAGGTCTACCATACATGTCTGATCATCCATAATTATCATTCCACCGGAACCCATAATTGTACCCAGCTCCTGCAGTGAATCATAATCGATTGGAACATTAAGGTGCTGAATGGGAATACATCCACCTGATGGTCCACCTGTTTGAGCTGCTTTAAAATCGCCATCATTTTCCAGGCCACCACCAATATCAAAAATAACTTCTCCCAACCTTGTACCCATTGGAACCTCTACCAGACCATTGTTTTCTATCTTTCCTGCTAAGGCAAATACTTTTGTACCTGAACTTTTTTCAGTTCCTATCTTATTAAACCATTCACTGCCATTTCTAATTATTTCTCCTACATTTGCCATTGTTTCTACATTATTGATAACTGTTGGTTCATCCCAGAGTCCGCAATCAGAAGGAAATGGAGGTTTAGGCCTCGGTTCTCCACGCCTTCCCTCAATAGAAGCAATAAGTGAAGTTTCTTCTCCACACACAAAAGCCCCCGCTCCAAGACGAATATCTATGTTAAAACTAAAATCAGAACCAAAAATGTTATCACCTAGAACTCCCAATTCTTCTGCATCCTTAATCGCTTCTTTGAGACGTTTAATAGCAAGCGGATATTCTGCTCTACAGTAAATATACCCCTGCTGAGCACCTACTGCATAACCAGCAACTGCCATTCCCTCAAGCAGCTTATGTGGATCACCTTCCAGAATACTTCTATCCATAAATGCTCCAGGATCACCTTCATCTGCATTACATATTACATATTTCTTTGTTCCAGCTGCTTCTGCAGCCAGCTTCCACTTTAACCCTGTTGGAAAACCTGCTCCTCCTCGACCGCGCAAATTAGAATTGAATATTTCTTTCCTTACGAGTTTTGGAGATAGTTTTTCTACTGCCTTACCCAGGCCAAGATACGTATTATTCGCCACTGCTTCTTCAATGTTTTCTGGATTTATATTACCACAGTTTTTAAGAACGATTCTTTCCTGTTTTGAAAAGAAATCACCATCCAAATCTACCAGCCACCTGGAGATAATATTTCCCTCTTCAAGATGCTGTTTAATTATTTCTTTTGTTTTTTCAGAATCAACATTAGCATAAATATATCTTTTATTTTTATCTCTAATTTCCATTAGGGGTTCTTTAGCACAAAAACCTATACATCCAGTATGATCCAGCTCCACTTTTTTGTCCAGATTACGTTTCTTCAATTCTTCTGCTGCTGTATCCCATACTTTTTGTGCACCTGCAGCAAGACCACAGGTCCCCATACCAATTATTATTCTGCGTTTCTCATTATGAGAAAATTTATTTGCCATTTCTATCTGCATAGTTTTTAATTCCTGATATGTTACCATTATTTACCTCCTTATTGTATAGAATATATTTTACATTTCACCATTCAAATATTTTTCAATAATCCTGACTGCCTTTTCTGGATTTAATAATCCATGTGCTTTACCATTAACTGTCATTACTGGAGCAAGCCCACAGGCACCAAGACAGCGAACTACTTCCAGTGATAATTTCCCATCCTCAGTTGTTTCACCGGCAGAAATACTGTATTTTTTCTCTATTTTTTTTATTATTTCCTGTGAACCTTTAACATAACATGCAGTTCCTTTACATAATGCAATTTGATATTCTCCTTTTGGAAACTCACTAAAATGAGAATAAAAAGAAATAACACTACTCACATCACCCGGTGCTGTATTGAGGCTGCTGGCAACTTTTTTCTGCAGTTCTTTAGGCAGCTATCCGACGTGATCCTGTACTT
>CAZLIW010000283.1:0-2880 GCA_964559325.1 uncultured Halanaerobium sp.
TTTTGTTAACCTAAGATATGGCAGGTTAAGAGAAAAAGTCGATTCTGTTTTAAATCCAATGCAAAACCATATCTTTGAACTTCAGGATCAAATTGAAGAAAAGGCAATGATTCTTAACATTACCGAAGATAAAAATTCTGTAAAAAAACTCCTAACAAATCATACTGGTTCACTAATGCACTGGACAGAAAACCGCTACTGGAAACTGGCAGATGAACTTTACTATGAAATTAATAATAATTAAGGGGGATTTAAATGTTTAATAAAAATTTACTTTCAATCACACTTTCAGTATTACTTATAGTCTTTTTAGGTGTTTCAGCTGTTAATGCATGTACTTCAATTATGGTTGGTAAAGATGCTTCTACTGATGGATCAGTTATGACAACACATACCTGTGATGGAAACTATGATGCCCGTATTCAGATTATTGAAGGTCAAAAATTTGAAGATGGAGAAATGACTACTGTTTATAAAACCCGCTGTCATGATGGAATCCCTGGTTATACAGTCACAGAACTGGGAGAAATTCCTCAGATAAAAGAAACATATACTTACTTTCACATTGCTTATCCATTTATGAATGAGCATGGTGTTATGATTGGCGAAGCTACTTTTAGCGGTAGAAGTGAACTAAGAAATACTGATGCAATTTTAATGATTGAAGAATTAGAAAGACTTGCTCTGCAGAGAGCTAAAACCGCAAGAGAAGCAGTAAAAGTTATGGGTGAACTGGCAGAAAAATATGGTTATGGTGATGGAGGAGAATCACTTACTGTAATTGATGGTGAAGAAGCATGGATGTTTGAAATTGTAGGTCCTGGTCCTCTATGGTCTCCAGGCAGCAGCAAATCTGGTGCTGTATGGGCAGCTAAAAGGGTCCCCAATGGACATATTAGTGTAGTGTCTAACAGAAGTAGAATTGATACTTTAGATCTTGATGATCCAGACAAAGCAATGGCTTCTGACAATGTTCAATCATTTGCAGAAGAAATGGGATGGTGGAACCCATCTGAAGAATTCTTATTCTGTGAAGCATATAATCCTGATCCATATGGAGCAGAATATTATCAAAAACGCCGTGAATGGCGAGTGCTTTCCAAGTTAGCTCCATCTCAAAACTTTGATCCTAAAGCAGATCGCTATCCATTCTCTGTAAAACCTGATAGCAAAGTTTCAGCACAGGATTTAATGACACTTAAACGTGATCATTATGAAGGTACAAGATTTGACCTAACTGAAGGAATGGCTGCTGGACCTTTTGGCAATCCAAATAGATATCCTACACCTTCTTCTGTAAAACCTGAAGGCAAAAAAGATATGGACTGGGAAAGAGCTATCTCAATGTTCCGCTGTTCTTACAGTTTTGTAGGACAGGCCAGAGGATGGATGCCATCTCCAGTAAGATCAGTACTCTGGTTTGGAGAAGACGCTCCTCATTCTACCTGTTATGTACCTGTTTACAGTGGTACCAGAGAACTGCCTGAATCATTTACTTCTGGCAGAAGAAATAAATTTGATAAATCTTCAGCCTGGTGGGCATTTGACTTTGTATCAAACTGGGCAGATCTTAAATATTCATATATGATTGAAGATATTAAGGCAATGCAGGATAAATATGAAGGTAAATTCTTCTCAATGCAGCCTGCAATTGATAAAGCAGCAGTCGAAATTTACAACATTCATGGAGAAGAAACCACGAAAGATTTCTTAACAGAATACAGTTACAATAATGCTAAAAAAGTTGTAGATGCCTGGTGGGAATTTGCTGATGAGATGGTTTATAAATATAATGATGGTTATATAAATCATCCAGATAAAATTGAATCTGTTGGATATCCTACAGAATGGCTGGAAGAAGTAGGATTTGGAGAAGGAACTGTAGCAGAGTAATTTGTAAAAATTAAATATATAATTTTCTGAGGTGGGTAAAATACCCACCTCTTTATTTCTGCAAAATATAACATATAATAATGGTTAAAGTTTTTAATAAATATTATAACAATTTTAAAAAAATTTATTCAAATTCTTAATTACTAAATTAATTTAACACGGTTTTCCTGCAGCTATATCTCTAATCTTAATTATATTATAATTAAGCAAAACCTTAACAAAATAAGCATAAAGAGGGATATTTACCAGCTGACTTATTACACGAGGTGGCATTAAAACTTTAAGTGGTACTGCAAAAAGCATATTTATAAAAAATGGGACTAAAAACAGTGAAGTTATTATTTGCCCCACTGCTATAGAAATAAACAGTATCGGTAAGGTTCTGCATCTCTTCAAAACATAAAAAACAATTACTCCCGGTATAAACCCGGTTAAAAACGATGTAAGTGTAAAATGAGGCATATATGCTCCCATAGGGTTAATAAAATATCCCAAAAAATCTGCTAAAGCTCCTACTATTCCTCCGGCAAGAGGACCTAAAGCCACACCTGCAAAAATAATTGGCAGTGATCCAAAGCCAATCCTTACTCCCTCAACACCAGCAATAGGTATCCTGATACTCAACATTCTGGTTAATATGATACTCAATGCTGTCAAAAACGATAAATAAGCAATTCTTTTTGTCGTAATTTTCATTTTTACACACACCTCCCCCTCTTTGGGTATGATAGGTCTGCACCAAAGAAAGAGGATACTTTGATGACAGCGGACGCGACAAAGAGAACGCAGTCTTTAACATTTTAGCCAAAACTTTCGTTTCAGAGCAACGTCCCATCTCTGAACACATTTACGCCTCTTGTCTACTCTATCACTGGAAATATTTATATTTACATAAATTATACAGTTATTATTTCAAATTCTCTGTTAAGTTCAAAACAATTATGCATTTTTTTATTTCCATATAATTTTTTTCTATTTTAAAAATAA
>CAZLIW010000284.1:0-2872 GCA_964559325.1 uncultured Halanaerobium sp.
ATTTTGAAATTTACTCATTTTTATATCAGACTAAAAAGAAATATAGAAATATTGAAATCTTACTTTTTCAGCTCTCAAGTGAATTTTGAGAGAACTCCTGTTAATGTTTAATTGACAAAGAAAATCTCTAACTATATAATAAATGAAAATGATTATTAACATAATTTTTTGTTAATATAATTAATTGTTTCAGAAAGGTAATGATATTCATGTCAAAAAAACACAAAAGCTATCTTTACATACTGTCAGCTGCTATTCTCTGGGGAACAACTGGCACGGTCCTCCATTTTACGCCACTTAACAGTTCACCTTTTTCTATCGGTATAATACGTATTACAGCTGGAACTTTCTTTTTTATAATAATTAATTTTTTAAATAAAAACGGCAAAAGATTTTCACTGCCTTCATCCAAAAAAAGCATTTTACTGGCCGGTCTATCACTTTCTTTTTATCAACCTTTTTTCTTTTTTGCTGTAGAAAAATCTGGTATGGCTGTCAGTACAGCTGTCAGCATAACAAGTGCACCTGTATTTGCAGGATTTATTAAACTAATATTTTTTAAAAAAACTCCGGAAAAAAAATGGTTTGCTGCCACACTGCTTTCAATTATCGGCTGTCTGCTACTTTTTTCAAATAATGAAATTTATATTAACTTCAGTGGAATTTTGCTGGCTTTAGGAGCAGGCTTATCATATTCCCTGTTTTCACTTTCTGTTAAAAAACAGTCGGGATTTAATCCTCCACTAACTTCTATCAGCTATATTTTTCTAACAACTTTATTATTTTATCTGCCCCTATTTTTTATATTTGATTTCAGCTGGATCTACAGCAGCAGGGGTCTAACAATTGTTTTATTTCTTGGTCTGATAACAGCTTCTCTGCCTTTTTTCCTTTATACAAAAGGACTGGAATATTCTACTGCAGAAACAAGTGTAACTTTAACAATTGCAGAGCCGGTTACAGCAACTCTGCTAGGAGTATTCCTGCTCAAAGAAAAATTAAATCTGCTGACAGGTCTGGGACTTTTTCTGCTTTTATTAGGTTTTATGATTATCTTTATCGATAAAGATAATTTGAAAAAATATCTTCATATTTAAACAAACATATATTTTTTTAAATCATTATTCAACATTAGAAACATAATTCAACAGAGGAATTTACTCATAATTATAGAATTTTATACTAATAAAAGCAAAACTATCGAAAGATAGTGACGCAAAGCCGTGGATCTAAGGAATTTAATGAAAATTCTATGACTGCCTGGCTGCCGCCTGTATTCAGGAATAAAATTTTAAAACTGAGAAGGTGAAATTATGCAAGCAAAAGATGGCACGATTGAAGTCAAAAGCGGAAATGTTTTTGTCGAAGATCCTGAGGGAGCGGGCCGCTATCCTCAAATCAAAGCTGGAAAATTTGTAAATATTTATGTTGATGGTGAATTAATAGAAGATGAACAGGTAGTATTTAGCGACAGTGAGATAAGGATAGAAAAAACAGGAAGAAAAGCTGTGAAAAACTTCAATATATCTGTCGAAGAAAAAGGACTTAAGGCATTTCTTAAACTAGATATTCAGCCAGAATTAAAAATAGAAATTAAAGACTTACCTCCATCTAATTCAGCAGATGTAGAAGGATTTATAAAAGAAAAAAACTATCCTGAAATCAGCCAGTCCGAAATTTCAATATTCCTATTAAAAAATAAAATTAGATATGGAATAAAAAAAGACATTATAAGGGAAATAGTTAATAAAAAAAAGAGCGGCAAGTTTCTCATTGCTGAAGGTAAAAATGCTGTTAAAGGCCGTGATGCAGAAATAAATCCTGTTAAAAAAGATGAGCGAGAACTCAGCAGTGAGTTTAACTGTATAACATCTTTTATAAAAGGAGAAGTAATAGCTGTCAAAACACCTGCTAAAAAAGGTCGGGATGGTATTAATGTCTACAAAGAAAAAATACCCACACCAGAAACAGTTGACTATAAAATGGCTGCAGGAACAGGAATTAAGATTATAGAAGATGGCAAAAAAGCAGTAGCCACTCAGAGTGGGAGACCCAAAATTGAAAAAAAGAAAGAAAAATTTATAGTCTCCATTATTCCCCAATATGTAATTGATGGAGATGTTGATAAAACAACCGGAAGCATAAAATATGAAGGTGATTTGATTGTCAGTGGTGGTATTTTCGACTTTTTTGATGTTCAAATTGGCAGCAGAATCCAGGTAAATAAAAGTATTACTGGATCCAATGCAGCTGCCAAAAGTGATATTCTGGTAAAAGAAAATATTATTCACAGTAAGATAAATGCAGGATTTTTACTAAAAGAAGAACTGCTGAACAATATTAGAAAATTAAACATCAGCCTAAAAAATATGCTGCAGGCTGTTGACGAAATAACAGGTGCTGTTAAAAATAATAAAAACAGCTTTTTGCAGAAAAATATGCAAATAGGCCGCATATTGAGACTGCTTCTTATTGATAAATTTAAAGCTATTCCAGATCTACTTGAAAAAACAGCAGCAAAAGTAGACAGCTACCAACTAAATAGAGAAGATACAGAATTTATAAAAAAGATGAATCAAAAATTTAAAGGCTATAAAAACATACTGAATTTCAAAAATACTGAACCTTTTCAAAACTTAACTTCAGTACTGGAAGATATAATAGATTCCCAGTATAATCTAAAAGAATCACATGTTTATGCAAATTATATACAGAACTCTACAATCACAGCATCCGGAAATGTAGTGATTATGAACAAAGGCTGTTATAATTCTGATATAAGTTCAGGTCAGAATATAATAAATATCAGCAAAAAAGGTTTTTTAAAAGGTGGAAAATACTCTGCCGAACATTATATATATCTTAATGAAGT
>CAZLIW010000285.1:0-2846 GCA_964559325.1 uncultured Halanaerobium sp.
GAAAGTGCGGGCCAGTCTCCAAGTGTTACTAAAGTTAAAGACTGGACTCTACCGGTAATTAATGATATCCCCATTTTAGGAGATATTCTGGGCAAACATACACCATTTGTATATATATCTTTAGTTCTGGTTGTATTTTCTTACTGGCTGCTGTTTAAAACACCGTTTGGCCTCAGGGTTAGATCTGTAGGAGAACATCCTGCTGCAGCTGACAGTGTTGGTATAAATGTTTACAAAATAAGGTATATTGCTGTAATTATGAGTGGACTTTTTGCCGGCCTGGCAGGTGCAAGTCTTTCTATTGGTCTGCTCGATCTTTTTGTAGAAAATATGACGTCAGGTAGAGGGTTTATTGCTCTGGCAGCAATGATTTTTGGTAAGTGGACACCTCAGGGAGCACTGCTGGCTGCCCTTTTATTTGGCTTTGCAGATGCTCTACAGATGCTGGCCCAGACAATGGGATTATCTTTTATTCCCAGACAATTTTTGCTGATGGCTCCATATATTCTTACAATACTGGCCCTGGCAGGAGTAATAGGTAGTGCCAATCCTCCTGCAGCAGATGGAGAATCATATGAAAAAGAATAGCAGTTTTAATTTTCGAAATACTGATTTCAATATATTAAAAAAGGTATTTGTATTTTCTTATAGAATTTAATAGTGGAGGAGTTTTTATGTCAGTATACTTTTTAGAATACAGGATTATAAAAAATAGAACCGGACTGCTGGGAGATGTTGCCTCACTGCTGGGATTACTGGATATTAATATACTAAAGATTGCCAGTATCGAAGGTGATCTAAGAGGATTTTTGATTGAAATTATAAATAAAAATCAAAAAAAAATAATAATGGATTCTCTAAAATCCGTAGAAAATATAGAATTGTGTTCAATTCGAAAACCTGCCCTCAATGATTTTTTGGCAATGAAACACGGCAAAAAAATTATTTCCAGAAAAACAGATATCTATGAGAATAAAAACTACTACCGCTTTCAGAAAACAGATCTTGATCTTTTAATTGATTTTTTAAGTGCTCATTTAAAAACTAAAGACTCCTGCTTTATTGGTTTAATAGGTGAACCAAGAGTAGGAAAAACGGAAACTGCAATAAGTGCTTCAGTTCATGCAAATAAACATTGGCAGCTGTTATCTACAACTCTTTTAAGAAAAATAACCCGAACAAGAATATCTGATGATTATCTTAATAAAAAATTTGTTTTTATTATCGATGCCCTAACAACTTTTCACCGTTCACGTGCAGATCATATTAAATTTATAAAAGAGATTCTGGAAAAAAAGCTTTTAATTATTATAGAACATCCTGATGTTCTGGTAAGGGAAAGTAAATATTCCTGGCTGGATTTTGATTTTTTAATAGAAATTATTAATCCAGATCAAAAAAGCAATGATAAAAATAGATATCTGCACAATTATTCAAGCTTTGACATAAGTTAATAATTTTGAAGGAGGCTAAGAAATTGGAGCTTGGAACATTATTAAAAGAAGCTAGAATGGAAAAAGGCCTTACTCTGGATGATATCCAGGAGCAGACCAAGATCCGCAAAAAATATCTTGAAGCAATAGAAAATAACAATTTTGATATTATACCCGGAAACGTTTATGTAAAGGTTTTCATAAAGGGATATGCAAGGCAGGTAGGTCTTGATTACAGTTCTCTAATAGAAGAATATGAAATTTTAAAGGAAAACAGTGAAGCTGATACATCTTTTAATAAAGATCTGCTGCCAGATGGAGAATTTAAATATCAGCCAATACACAACAAGAAAAAACCCAAATTTTTAAAGATTTTACTTATAATATTTATTTTACTTTTTGCAGCAGCTTCTTCCTTTTTTATATATCAGTACTTTTTTCTTCCGGACAGTATTGATAATACTGTTAATAACATGACAAATAGCAGCCAGCAGACTGTTTCTGAAAAAAATGAGAGTAATAATAAACTCCCTAAAGGGGAAACCAGTACTTCTACAGCTGCTGAAGAGAACAGTGAAGACAGCAGCTTAAATGAGCTAAATATGGTTGAACCAAAGGAAAAACAGGAAGAAAGTACAGATTCCAGTGGTGAAAATAGTACAGGTACTGAAAGTCCTGATCAATTAGATAATAATAGTTCTGATTTTAATGATGAGGTAAATTCCACTGAAGACACTAATAATTCGGAAGAGACGAACACTGTTGCAAGTGGAGAAACTATTAAAAATGAAACTCTGCTTACAGATAAAAAAACCGCTTCAGATGCTGAAGAAACTGCAGTTAATAAAGAAAATGAAGAAACTTCTATAAGTAGTACTGATAATACAGAACAGATTAACTCAGAAGAACAGCAAACTGCTGATTCAGAAGCAGCAGATGAAATATCAGATTTTAAAATTGTGATTAAATCATCAGACTTAGCATGGGTTAGAATAGACATTGATGGAGAAAATACTTTTAGCGGTATTTTAGAAAAGGGAGATAAAAAAGAATTTTCTCCTGAAAACAATCTATATATAAAAATTGGTAATGGTGTGGCTATAACAGCTGAATTGAATGGAACAGAATACGGCCCCTGGGGCGGCAGTGGTGAAATTGCAGAAGCTGAAATAAAAATAGAAAATGGAGAAATAGTAGTTACCAATTTGCGTGATTAAATACTGTTCATAAAAAAAAGAACACCTTAAATGGTGTTCTTGATGTTTAAAATGGTGGAGGGGAAAGGATTTGAACCTTTGTAGGCATCGCCGGCAGATTTACAGTCTGCTCCCTTTAACCACTCGGGCACCCCTCCATATTGGCACCCTCAAGGGGATTCGAACCCCTGCCGCCAGGATGAAAACCTGGTGTCCT
>CAZLIW010000286.1:0-2832 GCA_964559325.1 uncultured Halanaerobium sp.
TTTCAAAATGTCAAATTCAGTCAATTTCTACAACCTCTACAGAAATACCATTTTCTTTAAATTGAGGCAGGATATCTTCTTTTTTTCCGACAATAACTGTCAAAAATCTGCCCGGACTAATATATTTCTCAAAATACTTATTTACATCTTCAGCTGACAGAATATTATATGCCTGAATATATTTATTTACATAATTTTTATCTCTTTCTTTAAATTCAATATTAAAAATCACAGACTGCAGCAGATCTTCTTTTCTGCTGTAGCTTTTGGGAAAAAAAGCATTTCTTCTGTTTACTATTTCAAAAATTTCTCCTTCTGTTAACTTATCTTTACCCCGAGTAATTTTTTCTATTTCTTTTTTTATAGATTCCAGAGCAGTATATGTCTTTTCCGGTTTGACAGAGGTGTTTAAAACATAATATCCACCTGTCTTTTTATCCACATAACTTGAATAGATTTCGTAAACTAAACCTTTTTCTTCTCGTAAATTTTTAGACAGTCTGGTGGTTAAATCTCCTCCTCCAAATACTTCATTTCCAAGTGTAAAGGCCATTCTGTCTTTAAAATATTCAATATTAAGATTATAACCCAGCTTGATTTTAGCCTGTGTTGCATCTTCCTTATTTATCAGAATAACTCGTCCAAAATTACTGCTTTTAGCAGATACAGCAGGCTGTTTCCAGAATTCACTGCTGTTCTTCCAGCTGCCAAATTCTTTATTTATTTTTTTCAGCATTTCGCTGCTGTCAAAGTCACCATATATAATCATAAATGTCTTAGTAGGTCTAACTGTTTTATCATAATAAGTTTTTAAGTTCTGCGGGGTGTAATAATCTAAATTATCAATCAACAGATCCAAATCATGTGCATAAGAATAGGGATGTCCGGAAAAAATATTTTTATAAAAATACATTTCTAAAAGGCTGTCCTGACTGGTTTTTGACTGCTGTATATTCCTCTCCATTTCAGCTAACAGCCGGCTGCGGTATTCTGCTTTAAAATCCGGCCTTAATAAAATTTCTTTTAGAAGAGAAATCAATTCATCTTTTTCTGAAGTTAGTGCATTTCCACTAAATGATATATAATGATCAGAACTGGACAAATTTAGGTCAACAGCATTCAATTCTTTAAATCTGTTAAGCTCTTTTTCCCCATAATTTTTTGTTCCGGTATTCATTACTGAAGTCATAAAATCTGTTATGCCTGCATTATCTTCATTCTCTAAAATTCTCCCACCTTTAATATATCCTTTGATATCGATATAGGGCAGACTGTGGTCTTCAAAAAGATAGACCTTAAGACCATTATATAGAACAGCAGATTTATAATCAGGAATATTTAAATATGGAATGGAATTGGTGTTTTCCGATAAATTACTGTAGAGTTCCTGTGTAAAATCCACTTCTGCAGAAGTAGAGATTGTAAAAGTTATTAAAACAGAAATAATAATCAGTATTATAAATAGTTTTTTTCTCATTTTCATCACCCTTATTAAAATTTAATTAGCAGCAAAAATAATCTTGAAATAAAGTATTAGCTGATGATCTAAAATACAGATTTACTTTTTACTTAAACTGATATCAATTTCCTTGTCAGCTTCAATATCAGCTTCTATTTTTCAGGCAGAATATAACCTGTTGTACGGCTGCTTTTATCAAAATATTTTCCAGCAGCTTCAATTATATCTGCTTCAGTTACATTGTTAATTCTCCTTATCTTTTCTTTGTAAAAATCTGGTCTGCCGTATTTAATATAATCTCCAATAATCATATCCGAAAAACTGCTTATATCTTTTTGTGATAAAATAAGATTTTTGGTCATTCTCTTCTTCATGATTTTTATTTCTTCTTCAGAAACACCATTATCTATTATTTTCTGCAGTTCTTTTTCAAATCCCTGTACTACTTTTTCTACATTTTCTTCGGAGTTGGGAACTAATACAATTCTCGAAAAACCTGGGGCAGATAATGACATCCTGTATGCTCCAGCAGCAAGCATTATATTCTGCTTCTGTTTTAGTTCTTCTGTTATTCTTGAAGTAGAGTTATTAATTAAGATATCATGCAGAAAATCTACTGCTGCCATATCCGGGTGATCTCCAGCCGGCAGTTTATAAAACATTACTATATAGGGTACCCTTGTCATTTTTCTAACCGTAACTACTTTTTCCTCTTTTTGCTCTAGAAATTTAAAATCAGCTTTTTTTACTTTTTTGGGTTCATAACTTCCAAAATATTTTTCCACCAGCTGATAGGCCCTTTCTCCTGTCACATCACCACTTATTGATATAACAGCATTGTTTGGTGCATAATATTTTTCGTAATAATTGTAAATATCGTTCAGTGTACTCTCTTCTAAATCTTCTCTCCAGCCGATTATTCCATGTTCTAAGGGAGTATTTTTAAATGCAGCAGCACTAATTTCTTCTACCGCTGAGCTAAAAACATCATTTTCTATATACAGCCTTCTCTCCTGTATTACAACTTCTTTTTCCCGCTGGAATTCTTTTTCAGAAATATTGAGGTTTCTCATTCTATCTGCTTCTAAAGCAGCAGCCAATTCGAGGCTGGATGAGGGGAGTGTTTCATAATAGTTTGTTCTCCAGTGAGCAGTTGAGGCATTTTCCGAACCACCAACAGCTTTTATCATATTCGATATCTGGCCTTTGTTTAAGGTGTCGGTTCCTAAAAACATGAGGTGTTCCAGCAGATGAGAAATACCGGTTAAACCTTTCTCCTCATCGATTGAACCAACATCATAATATATAGAAAAATTTACGATCGGAACTTTATGATCTTCAAAAACAAATAATTCTAATCCATTATCCAAACT
>CAZLIW010000287.1:0-2826 GCA_964559325.1 uncultured Halanaerobium sp.
TGCACCATATGATCCATATAAAACTGATGTTGTTAATAGGTTACAGCCACCAGACTTTAAAAATCTGCTGGGTACTGATAGTTTAGGTAGAGATATATTAAGTAGATTAATTTATGCTGCAAGGCCGGCGGTGCTGGTATCATTTGGAGGAATCAGCATTTCTGTAATAATTGGTATTATTACGGGCCTTATATCTGCATATATTGGTGGATTATTTGCAAATGTAATTTTATTTGTCTATGATGTAATTAGAGCTTTTCCCCCATTAATTTTGATTTTAGTGCTTCTTTCTATTATCGGGCCATCACTTTTTAGTGTGATTATTATTTTAGGTATAACAATTATGCCAAGATATGGTAGAGTTGTAAGGGCAGAAGCACTTTCAGAAAAAGAAGAAGACTTTGTTGAAGCTGCAATTTCAATGGGAGCTGATAACAACAGAATTATATTTAAGCATATTTTACCTAATATATTTGCTTCAGTACTTGTATTAAGTGGTATGGATATGGCTTCTATGATTATGTGGGAAGCAGGGCTTTCTTTTCTGGGGCTCGGTTTACAGCCACCATTGAGCAGCTGGGGAGTAATGCTGCAGGAATCATATCAATATATTCAGACTGCTCCACTGATGATTGTCTGGCCGTCTTTGACAATAATAATAACTATGCTTGGTTTTTCAACATTTGCAGAGAGTTTAAGAATTGCTCTAAATCCTAAATTAAGTCAGGAGGCTTAATTTAATGACTGAAAATATTCTTGAAATAAAAAATCTAGAAATTGAATATAAATTGAAAGGTAAATATTTAGAAGCAATAAAAAATATTAACCTTTCAATTAAAAAGGGGGAGGTTTTTGGGCTTGTTGGAGAAAGTGGGTCTGGCAAATCCACTCTTGGCAGGGCAGTTTTGCGTTTGCTTCCAGCATCTTCTCGTATTAATAATGCTAAGATAATTTTCAAAAAAGAAAATTTGCTTAAATTATCGGAAAAAGAAATGAATAATATGATTAGAGGTAAAGAGATAGCAATGGTTATGCAGAACCCGCATAATGCACTTAACCCTGTTTTTAAAATTGGAAAACAGATTCTTGATGTTCTATATTTTAAGTCAGAAAAGAAGAAAAATCGTAAGGAATTAAAAAACAGAGCAGTTGAATTTTTAAAAAAAGTTGGTATTTCAGATCCTGAATATAGATTTAACGAATATCCATATCAATTTAGTGGTGGTATGAAGCAGAGAGTAATGCTGGCAATGGCGTTTATTTCTGATCCAGCTTTATTAATTGCGGATGAAGCTACAACAGCACTTGACTTAACAGTAGAAGCTCAAATTTTAAATTTACTAGCAAATTTAGTAGAAGAGTTTAAAACTTCAATTCTTTATATAAGTCATGATATAGGAGTAGTTGCTGGATTAAGTGATAGAATAGGAGTTATGTATGCTGGTAGAATAGTGGAAATTGCCAAAACAAAGGACATTATTTCTGTTCCCAACCACCCCTATACTGAGGCACTTCTTCGCTGTTTACCTGACTATCAAAAAAAAGATAAATTAATTACCATCCCAGGCAAGGTTCCAGACTTAGGGGAACAGCCAACCGGTTGTAATTTTAATCCGCGCTGTAAATATAGTTTTATGAGATGCAGAAAAAAAGAACCACCACTTAAAAAAATATCTTCAGAACATTATTCTGCCTGTTTTTTGAATGAGCGGAAAAAGGAGAAATAAAAATGGCATTACTGGAAGTCAAAAATCTCAAAAAATATTTTATAAATAATGAAGGATTATTTTATAGGCTGGCTGGCAGAGGGCCAATTAATGTTAAAGCACTGGATGGAATTAATTTTGATCTCCAAAAAGAAAATACGCTCGCATTGGTAGGGGAAAGTGGCTGTGGTAAAACAACAGCAGCCAGAACTATTTTGAGATTAGTTGAAGCAACAGAAGGTGAAGTCATATACCAAGGTAGCTCAGTAGCTGATTTTAATAAACGAGAACTAAAAGATTTTAGGTCTAAAGCACATCTAATAATGCAGGATTCTAAGTCTTCTTTAAATCCGCGTTTTATTGTAGAAGAAATAATATCAGAACCACTCTATATTCATAATATAATCAGAAATGATTCTGATCTATTAGAAAAGGTATGGGAACTATTAAATATGGTTGGACTTTCCAAAAAATATTCGCAGTCTTTTCCACATGAATTAAGTGGAGGACAGGCAAGAAGAGTTGGCATTGCAAGAGCTCTTGCCTTAAGACCTGAATTTATTGTTTGTGATGAGCCGACATCAGGGCTTGATATATCAATTATGTCTTCTATATTGAATCTGATGAAAAAGCTGCAGGAAGAAAATGAATTGACTTATCTCTGGATTTCTCATAATTTACATGTTGTAAAGTATATTAGTAATAAAGTAGTTGTCATGTATCTTGGTAAAATTGTAGAAAAGGCAGAGACAAAAACAATTTTTGACAATCAACTTCACCCTTATACTAAAGCATTATTTTCATCACTCAGAGGAGTAAATGACAGCTGGAACTATAAAGAATTGAATATTTTAGCCGGTGAAGTCCCAAGTTCAATTAATCTCCCTGCAGGTTGTAGTTTTAATCCCCGGTGTAAATATAGTTTCAAAAAATGCAGACAAATAGAACCTAGTCTTAAGAAAATAGAAGAGGGTCATTTTGTGTCATGCCATCTTTATAATTAAAATTAATTATTAAAGGAGCTGTAATAATTACTGATGAAAACTTCAAGAAAGACAGATTATGCTTTACACGCATTAATAATTCTTGGTAGAAATAAAGGGCAAGAATTATCTGTAAA
>CAZLIW010000288.1:0-2824 GCA_964559325.1 uncultured Halanaerobium sp.
TAAAGGAAAACGCATGTGAATATGAAGCCATAACATAATCTTCATAATCATTATTTAAGTAATCAGAATATTCTCTTCCTATTTCCAGTTTAATCTCACTGTCATCATTTCTAATTTTATCAAAAACTGCTCCAAATGATATGCCATTTTCTCCTTCTTCAGGAATAATATATTCTCCGAATAATCTTATATAACCGGGATTATCTGGATAATAATAATTGCCGGAAAGATATAGGGATTGATAATCTATTCTAAATTCTGAACTGTAATCTTTGATCTCTCCTGTAAAGCTAAAATCTCTATTGAAGAAATAATTCAATCTCAAAAATGCCTCTTCTTCTATTCTTTCATTATTTTCATCATCTTCTGCCTCTTCATAATCTCTTCTGGCTCCCAGAGTTAAAGAAGATCTGTCTGCAAAGGAAAGCATAAGCTGTCCATCATATTCTCTGTCATAATATCTTGATCCTTCATCATCACGCTCCTGCTCTCCACTATAATTTAAAGAAAGCAGAAGATAGTTTCCAAACCTCTTGTAAAAACCCAGATCAGCCTCCAGCTCCTGATAATTATCTTTATATATATCCAAAATTTCAATCTGATTGTCATAATATCTCAAATCACTGGAAATTCTAAAACTATTACCATAAATATTGTTTTTCAGCAGTATTCCTTCTCTAATTTTATCTCCAGCAATTAGAAACAGCTGATTATTATTATCTCGTATTATAAACTCTGATTCATTTTCCTCATAATACAGGGAAAGAGAATTGTAATTTCTCCAGCCGGGATTATAGATAATTTTAAAATTATAATAATCACTTTTATCCAGTCTATCTTCTAAAGTGCTTGCTCGACCTATAGATGGATTTATGCTCCAGCGGCTGTTTAAATCCCAGCGCAAATTAACTGATGTATTTTCTCCTTCTTCTTTTTCTGTATACTGCTCTACTGTTGGTGGAATATATAAATATAGACCCTCTATATAACCTCTCAAAAATGAATATATAATCTTTGCCTGGGCTCCACTTTCTATATTTTTCATTTCTCCAGCATTTAACCAATCCAAATTTACAACTGCTGAATTAGTAAATCGAAACGATATTCCGGTAATTGAAGATAAAATTTCATCATCAGAATCTCTATCTTCCAAATCCAGTTCATCTTCATTGTAGATAAAACTTTCAGTATGTGCAGATATGCTGCTGTTAAGAGCATAATTGCTTTTTACACCTGCGAAATATCCTTCCCACTCATCTTCAGAATAATTATCATCTCTATGTCTTCCTGCAAAAAGTTCAGTTTCTTTAATTCCCGGCTGCATAATATCAGCTGACCCTGAGAGATATTTAGTAATAATTTTTTGTTCACCTTTTTTATCAATAATTACTGTTTCAATTTTATTGAGATATTTTGATCTCAATTCTATATTATTAAAAGTATATAAACCATCACTTTTAATTGTTTGACTTTTGAACAGTTTCCCATTTACATAAATTGATATCTCATCATCTTTTTTTAAGTCAAGAGAAAGTTTTGTATATGGTATTAACTTATATGATAATTTATCAGGTATTGAAAAATATATACCCTGCATATCTTTTCCACCAAGAGTGTTTTCTAAATTCATACTGTGGTCACCGATAATTATTAATTTATTATTTTCCTGATATTTAAACTTTATTCTCTCCAGATCATAATCAGTTTCTTCACTATTAAGGTCATAACTTAAATCATTATTAAGATAGTATGCCCAGCTCCCACTTCTGCCATAAAAATTTAAATCCCCATACATTTCTTTTGTTTCAAGATCAAAAATTTCTTCTTCATAATTAATACCAATTCTGTAATGAACAGAACTCAACTGGAATTTTTCTTCATCTCCCAAAATTTCTTTTTCTTCTTTTTTATATTCTTCTTCTATTTCCCCTGCATCTGTTATATCCTCCTGAGATAATTCTTCAATAAATTCGCCTTCAATATACAGCTCCTGCAGAGAATTAATCCAGTCTATTTTGTATCCTGTTAAATAACTAAAAACCTCTTTTGTAAGATAAAATTCTCCTCCATAAATAATCGGAGCCCAGTCCTCCCATTCAGGATGATCAATATATTTTCTATCTTTAAGATCTACTTTTACTTCTTTGTTACCTTTATATAAAGTTAATAATGATAATTCTCTATTAAAATTTAATTCCACTTCAAGGTAAGGTGTTATCAGATTGGCAGGTAATAAAACATAGTCCTCTTCTGTAAAGTAAAACAATTCAAAAAAATCATCTTTTTTATAAACCTGTTCTTTATTTATATCAAACAGAGTTAATAATACAATATTTGTCTCTATTTCGGGTTTATCCTCTTTTATATCCTGTGCATTCACAGGAATTAAGGATATCAACATAATAACTAAAAATAAAAATAGAACCTTCCTCATTTTTATCACAGCCTATTCTATTTTTATGGGAATCTGATATTCAGCTTTATTGGTTGTATTATAGAATTTAAATTCCAGCAATACTTTATAATTCCCTGGAGCCAATTTATTCTCTAAAAAAAACGAAAACTGCCTCTCATATCCGGGCAAAATTAATAATTCTTTAAAGCTTTTTTCCTCTACAATTTTATTATCCGAATCTACAATTTTATATGAGGCATAATATCTCATATGAGCTTCTCCATCATTTTTTAGTCTGAGTACAATGCCCTGTGGTAATGACTCAGAAGTATTATAAACTCTCAAACCTGTAAATTTAAAACTGTATTTAACCCCTTCGGGAATATAATAAATAACTGTACCTATTTGACTTCTTACTCTAGAACCTGT
>CAZLIW010000289.1:0-2822 GCA_964559325.1 uncultured Halanaerobium sp.
TAGAGAAGAAATTATGCTGGTTAATGAAATCAAAATTGATAAGCCGAAAACAAAAGATGTTGTTGAGATTTTAAATAATTTTGATTTAACAGATAAAAAAGTTGTAATTGTAATGCCGAAAAAAGATAAAAATCTCTATTTATCTGCCAGAAACATACCTAATGTAAAAACTTTATTAGCAGGTTCAGTTAATGCTTATGATCTGTTAGATAATGAGATGATAATTTTTGTAGAGGAAGCAGTTAAGATGATCGAGGAGGTGCTTGGTCAGTGAAAAACGCACGTGATATCATAATAGCACCTATTATTTCTGAAAATAGTATGGAACTAATGGAAACTGCAAATACTTATACTTTTAAAGTTGCTAAAAAAGCAAATAAAGTAGAAATCAGAAAAGCAATTGAAGAAATTTTCAATGTAAAAGTTACTAATGTAAATACAATGAATATTAGAGGTAAAAAAAGAAGACTCGGCTTTCATGAAGGGAAACGACCTGACTGGAAAAAAGCAATGGTTAAACTTGTTGCCGATGATGAGATAGAAATTTTTGAAGGCCTCTAAAATTATCGTAAAAGGAGGGAAAGAAGATGGCGATTAAGAAATTTAAACCAACCACACCATCACGCCGCTATATGACAGTTTCTTCTTTTGAAGAAATTACAAATGTAGAACCAGAAAAAAGTCTGCTGGCTCCATTAAAAAAGTCTGGTGGCCGTAATGTTAATGGTAGAATTACAAGCCGTCATCGCGGTGGAGGGCATAAGCGTCGTTACCGTATGATTGATTTCAAAAGAGATAAAGAAGGAATTCCTGCTAAGGTAAAAACAATTGAGTATGATCCGAATCGTTCCGCTAGAATAGCTCTTCTACAGTATGTTGATGGAGAAAAAAGATATATATTGGCTCCCAATAAGGTACAGGTGGGAGATATGCTGGAAACTGGTCCGGACTCAGATATTACTCCAGGAAATTCCTTAAAACTTAAAAATATACCTGTAGGTACAATTATTCATAATGTAGAACTACATGCAGGAAAAGGTGGACAAATTGCACGATCTGCTGGCTCTATGGCACAGATTCTTGCTAAAGAAGGTAAATATGTACATGTAAAAATGCCTTCTGGAGAAGTTAGACTTGTTCATCAGGAATGTAAGTCTACTATTGGTCAGGTTGGAAATATTGATCATGAAAATATTACAGTTGGTAAAGCTGGACGTTCCCGCTGGAAAGGTAAAAGACCACATGTGCGTGGTGTAGTAATGAATCCTCATGACCATCCACATGGAGGAGGAGAAGGAAAGTCACCAGCCGGACGACATCCTGTTACACCCTGGGGTAAACCTACTATGGGTAAAAAGACACGGAAACCAAAACGTTCTGATAAATATATTATCCGTTCTCGTCATGCTAAAAAGCGGTAATATAGTAGAAAGGAGGATTATAGATGGGTAGATCTGTAAAAAAAGGACCTTTTATTTCGGAAAAATTAATTTCCCAAATAAAAGAAATGAATAAAAGCGGCCAAAAACAGGTTATTAAAACCTGGTCAAGAAGTTCAACCATTTTCCCTGAAATGGTTGGTCATACAATTGCTGTTCACGATGGACGCAAACATGTACCTGTATATATAACTGAAGAGATGGTTGGACATAAATTAGGAGAATTTGCTCCAACACGGAAGTTTAGAGGTCATGGTCGTCATACCGAGCGTTCAACAGCACTTAAATAGAGACTGGATAAACACTTTCGTAGTAAGGGGGTTTTAAAATGGAAGCAAAAGCAGTTGGCAAGTATCTGCGCATTACTGCCCGTAAAGCAAGACAGGTTACTGATTTGATAAAAGGTAAAGATGCAGGAACAGCACTTGCTATTTTAAAAAATACACCAAAAAGAGCTGCTAGAATGATAGAAAAAATTCTTAATTCAGCTATTGCAAATGCAGAGAACAACCATGATATGTTTGTTGATGATCTTCATGTAGAAAAAGCATTTGTTGATGAAGGACCGACAATGAAAAGGTGGCGAGCCCGTGCTATGGGACAGGCAAGCCCAATAAATAAAAGGACAAGCCATATAACAATCGTGTTAAGCGATAAAAAGGAGGGATAGAACTTGGGTCAGAAAATAAATCCACACGGTCTTCGAGTTGGAGTCATTAAAGATTGGGATGCTAAATGGTATGCTGATAAAAAAGACTATTCAAAACTCTTAAATGAAGATCAAAAAATCAGAAATCATGTTAAGGACAAGATGTACGAAGCAGGTATTTCTAGAATAGTAATAGAAAGAGCTGCCAACCGCCTTAAATTAGATGTATATACTGCAAGACCAGGTATGGTTATTGGTCGTGGTGGTTCGGAAGTGGAAGCTTTAAGAAATGATATTGAAACATTGACTGGAAGAACAGTACAGATAAATGTTGTTGAAGTTGATAAACCTGAAATGGATGCTCAATTAGTTGCAGAAAATATTGCTGGCCAACTTCTCCGCAGAATTTCTTTCCGTCGTGCCATGAAGCAGGCACTTAACCGTGCAATGCGTATGGGAGCTGAAGGTTTTAAAGTTCAGAGCAGCGGTCGTCTGGGTGGAGCAGAAATGGCAAGAAGAGAAGGATACAGTGAAGGTAGTGTGCCACTACATACTTTGCGCGCTGATATAGATTATGGTTTTGCTGAAGCAGATACCACATATGGAAAAATCGGTGTAAAAGTATGGATTAATAAAGGAGAAGTATTACCAGAAATTGACGAATAGATAATTTCCGGAAGAAAGGAGGCTCTTTGATGTTAGTACCTAAAAGAGTAAAACATCGTAAGCAAATG
>CAZLIW010000290.1:0-2775 GCA_964559325.1 uncultured Halanaerobium sp.
ACAATATAGATCATGTTTATTCTTTTAATAAAGAATGGCCTGCTGCCCGTTCTTTTTCTTTTGCCCGCAAATTGAAAAAAAATAATTATAATCTGGGCCTCAATATTCATGGGAACTGGAGAACTGCTCTACTTTTAAAACTGATTGCTCCTGATTATTCTGCCGGTTATGGTGGTAAAGGGAGAGGAGTTTTTCTTGATAAAGAACTTAAAGCAGCAGATGATAAACATATGACAGAAGTTTATCTGGATTTTCTCAAAGATATAGGCTGTGATATAGCAGAGAAAGAGATTGTACCTACCATAGATTTTGATGATAAGATTGATGGAATTGAAAAAAATATTTATTCTGGATTAAACGATAAAAATTTCAGCTCTGTTAAAGATTATATTGTTTTAAATACAGGAGGAAGCTGGCCGACCAAACAGTGGCCAGAAGAATATTTTGCTCAGCTTGCTGATATGATTATAAGTGCAGGGAGTAGTGTGCTTTTTGTTGGTGGCCCGGGAGATATCAAACGAGTTGAAGAAATTATGGATTTAATGAAATTTAAGGCAGATAATATATGTGGTCAAACCAGTCTTTTAGAACTTGCTTTTGTGCTGAAGAAATCTCGTCTGGTGATTAGTGGAGATACTGGCCCGGTTCATGTTGCGGCTGCTGTCGGAACAGATACAATGACCATTTTTGGGCCATCAGATGAAGTAAAATATCAGCCAAAAGGCAGTGGTAATAACAGTATAGTAAAAAATAATACTCTGGACTGCCGACCATGTGGGGAACACCAGTGTCCACTTGAACACCATAAGTGTATGGTGGATATTTCTCCTGAGATAATATTTAATGAGTTAAAAAACAGAGGAATGATAAAATGAACAATCTCACAGCCCTTGTTTTAACATATAATGAAGAAGATAATATTGCTGCATGTCTTGATAGTTTAATGTGGGTGCCGAAAGTGGTTGTAATTGATTCTTTAAGCAGTGATAAAACAGAGGAAATTTGTTTAAGATATAAAAATGTTAGTTTTTTTGAAAGAGAATTTGATGATTTTGCCTCTCAAAGAAATTATGGATTAGAACAGGTTGATACAGACTGGGTTCTGGTAGTAGATGCAGATGAGAGAATTACAGATTCTTTACAGGGAGAAATAAAAAAAATACTGTCAAATCCAGAAGCAGAGGGATATAATATTGCCCGAAAAAATTACTTTTTGGGGAAATGGATTAAATACTGTGGCTGGTATCCTGATTATACCCTGAGATTGTTTAAATCAGTTTATAGATATCAGGGACTTGTTCACGAAACACCTGAGATAGACGGGAAAATAGAAAAGCTTGATAATGATTTTATTCATTATACTTACAGTAATTTAAAAGAATATGTCAGTAAAATGAATCAATATACAAGCCTTGATGCAGAAAAAAAATATCAAAAAGGTAAAAAGATAGGAGTTTCATATATATTAGTTCGACCTATTCTGGAGTTTGTTAAGAAATTTTTTCTAAAGAAAGGATTTTTGCTTGGAGTACAGGGACTGATTTTATCTCTACTCTCATCATATTATCAATTTCTAAAAAGTATTAAACTCTGGGAATTAAATAATATTTCTGAGGATGAAATCAAATGAAAAAGATAGTATTTCTAAACAGCTGTCCTGTTTGGGGTGGAGGAGAAAAGTGGACATTTACAACTGCCAGACTTTTAAATCAGGATCCAGAATATGATATTTATATTGCATCAGGTTCTGAAACAGAACTGTTTAAAAGGGCAAAAAATGCCGGTATCAAAACTGAAGCAGTAGAAATAAAAAGCGGTATATCGGTTTTAAACCCATTTAAAAGCAAAAAATTTATAGATTTCTTAAAAAATAATGAAATAGACATAATGTTTTTAAATATGTCTCAGGATTTAAAATTTGGCGGTATAACCGGCAAAATAGCAGATCTGGATAGGATTATTTATAGAAGAGGTAGTGCAATACCTATAAAAAATCGATTTTATAACAAATATCTTTTAAAAGATTGTGTTACAGATATAATAGCTAATTCCAGAGCTACTAAAGACACTATTTTAAAAAACACCTTTCAATGGCTCAGTGAAGATAAAATAACAATTATTTATAATGGTATTGATATATCTAAAATTGATAAGGCAAAAGATGCAGCTATTAATCTTCATAAAGAGTTTAAAATAAGTCAGGATAAAGTTATAATAGCAAATATAGGCAGGTTGAATTATCAAAAAGGACATGAATTTTTGTTAAAAGCAGCAGATATAATTAAATCAAAAAGAAAAGATTTTGTTATTTTAATAATTGGCAGTGGTGAGCGAGAGCAGGAGCTGAAAGTGCTTGCCCGGGAATATAATTTATCCAATAACGTAATTTTTACCGGTTTTAGAGATGATATTTATAATATTTTACCAGGCATAGATTTTTTGCTCCATACAGCCAGATGGGAAGGTTTTGGCTTTGTTATTGCAGAAGCCATGTCAGCTTCAAAACCTGTAGTTAGTACTGATGTCAGCAATATTTCTGAATTAATAACTGATGGTGAAAATGGATTTTTAGTCAGACCAGAAGATCCAGAAGATATTGCCCGAAAAACAATTCAGATGATTGATTTAGAAAGAAATGCTCGTTTAAAAATGGGTAAAAAGGGAAGAAGATATGTTGAGGATAATTTCACTTTAGATAAAATGATTAATGAGTTGGAAGAGCTGATCAATAATTTTGAATAAAAAGGATTAAATATTATGGATATTAATAAAGTT
>CAZLIW010000291.1:0-2751 GCA_964559325.1 uncultured Halanaerobium sp.
TCAGAATCTTTTTCTCTATAAAAAATACCCAGAACAATTTCAGCATATTTAACAATAGCTGCAAGTAAAGCTACTACCCACATCCAAAAAATAGCTCCTGGACCACCTAAACCTACTGCAACACCAACTCCAGCTATATTACCTGTTCCCAGGGTACCGGCTAAAGCAGATGATACTGCCTGTATGGGAGTTAAAGTACCCTCACCAGTAGTTTCTTTAGAAAATATTTTCCCAAATGTATTTTTCATTATAAAGCCAAATCTTTTAAATTGAACGAATTTTAATCCTATTGAAAAAATTACTGAAACCACTGACAATATTATTACTAAAAGCCAACCCCACATCCAACCAGCGAAATTAACTAATGGATCCATAATTGCAGACATAAATTATTAATAATCCCCCTCTAATGTTGTTTTAAAACTGACATAAAATCTTCATTTGAAATATTTTTACCAGTTAAAACTACTGCTATCTTCTCACCAGAGTTATTAATTTTATCTGAAAGCAATGCAGCTGTTCCGACTGCTGCCGCTCCTTCAACAATAAAATGATCCTTATAAAAAATATGCCTCATAGCTTCACTAATTTCTTCTTCAGTAACTAATACTATTTCATCAACATATTTTTTAACCATTTTAAAAGTATATTTATTATCCAGTAAAATCCCTCCCTGTAAGCTATCGGCTAAAGTATCAACTTCATCAACTTCTATTTTTTTACCAGCTTTTATGCTTTCATACATAGCAGCTCCTCGAACCATTGATACTCCATAAACTTTACAATCTGGATTTATAGATTTTACCGCTAAGGCTATACCACTTATTAAACCACCTCCACTTAAAGGAACTAATATACTATCTAAATTTGGAATTTGCCTTAAAATTTCTACTCCAATTGTTCCCTGACCAGCAATAATATCTGGATCATCAAAAGGAGGTACGACTGAGCGTCCTTCTTTATTTCTTAATTCATCTGCTTTAATTTTTGCCTCATCCTGACTATTACCATAAACAATAACATCTCCACCAGATTTTCTAATTCCCTCTTTTTTATTTTCTGGTACATTTTTAGAAAGACATACTTTAGCATCTATTCCCAGCTCTTTGGCCACATGAGAGACTGCTCTTCCATGATTTCCGGTCGAATATGTAACTAAACCATTTTTTAAACTGCTCTCAGAAAGATTTAAAGCAAAATTGCTGGCTCCTCTTAATTTAAAACTACCTGTATCCTGAAGAAATTCCAGTTTATAATAAATTTCTTTACCGAGCTCTTTAGATAAATCAATACTTTTATATAAAGGAGTTTTCCGTGCTATTTTATATATATTATTTTTGGCCGTGTAAATATCTTTCAATTTCAAATTTTTTGAATTCATTTTTAGAACCTCACTTCAATAAAGATGTTAAGCTTCAGCTATAACATCAATTTCTACATCAAGACCAGCATCCAATCCTTTTACTGCCATTGCTATTCTAGCCGGTGGGTTATTTTCAAAAAATGACTTATATACCGCATCCATTTCTTTTTTATACTTCATATCTGAAATATAAACATTAACCTTCAATACCTTTTCCATACTCGAACCTGCAGCTTCAATAATATTTTTAGTATTTGTTAAAATTAACTCTGTTTGCTCTGCCACTGATCCGTGAACTGGTTTTCCAGTTTCTGGATCATCAGCTGTTTGTCCTGATACAAAAATTAAATCTCCAAGTTTAACTGCCTGTGAATAATTTCCAGGTTCCGGTGCATTTTCTGTATAAATAATTTCTTTATCCATCTTTTTACCTCCTGAATATATTCAATAATTTTAATCTTTTTCTAATTCTTAATTTTTGATTTATTTCTATAAAGATCAAATCAAAAACCATATTTTTCAATATTTATACGAATATTTGAAAAGTTTGTGAAATATATGTCGTTTGTATAATGTCGACATGCTTTTTTAAAAAGACAACCCTCAACTGCAGCTTTCAACTCTCTGGGAGAGGGTTATAATATGATTTCTTAAAGATTCTTTTGCCTTTTTACAGTCTTTTTCTTGTAAGGATTTGATTATATTAAAATGTTGCTTAGCTGACTGAACCAAATTTTCTTCTTTTTTGGCATCTATCAGCATTGCAAGCTGAAGCTGAAAGTACAGACCGGTCAGTATTTTTATTGTCCATTTACTTTCTGATTTTTTCCATAAATGATGATGAAATGCAACATCTCTTTTGTTAACTTCAAGAACTTTTCTGTTTTCATCTTCAGTACTTTCTGCAGTTTTAATCATATCCTGAACAAGCCCTTCAAGATATTTAAAATCTTCTTCATCCAATAAATCTTCATTAATTATTTTTTCTAATAATCTATTTTCCAGCATTATTCTGATATTAAAAAGTTCCTGTATATCTTTTTGACTCAGCTGAATTACAAAAGTGCCTTTTCTTGGAATTGTTTCCACCAGACCCTGGTTTTCCAATTCTTTGATAGCTTCTCTTACTGGAGCTCTACTAATATCAAGCTCTTCTGCTATCTGAGCTTCAAGAATACGGTCTCCTTCTTTATAATTTTCCAGAAATATCTCTTCTTTAAGATATTGAACAACCATATTACTTAAGCTATTGTGCGAAAAACGTTTCTTAATATCCATTTTTATCCCCCAGCGATCTTCTTTATTATAGAATAATTGTTTTAATATTACCTATCGTCAATCGTTAATATAATTATTCTATAATGATCTTAAAAATCCTGCCTTATTGT
>CAZLIW010000292.1:0-2730 GCA_964559325.1 uncultured Halanaerobium sp.
TTATTTAGAAGAAAAAGAGACTGTAGAACTGCAGGCCGTTGGCGCTGGAGCGGTTAATCAGGGAATAAAAGCTATAGCAATTGCGCGAGGATTTGTTGCACCTGGTGGAATAGATCTAGTATGTGTACCTGCTTTCACAGAAATCACAATTGATGAGCATGAAAAAACGGCAATAAAACTTATTGTAAGCCCCAGATAAATCCTTATTGGGTTTTTATATGATTAAAAATGCTGCCTAATTGTATAATTAACTTGAACTAATTAAAAAAATCAATAAAAAATGCCCATAGTGGCACAAACTGTAATATAATTAATTTATACCACTAAATAAAAAACATTACAGGAGGGTGCACACTATGGACTACTTAAATGATACACCAAAATCTCGAAAAAATAAACACCTAAATGCTTTTGAACGCGGCCAAATTAAATTATTACATTCTGAAGGTCTGTCAGCTTATGCCATTGGTAAACGCCTAGGTAGAGCTTCTAACACAATTAGAAATGAATTGAAAAGGGGCACAGTTTCTCAAATCAAAGCTAATAAAACCGTTGATATTTACTTCCCTGATGTTGGCCAAAGAGTTTATGAAGAAAATCGTAAAAACTGTGGACCAAAGTTTAAACTTCTAAAATGTGAAGAATTCATTGAATATGTCTTAGATGAATTCTATGAAAAAGATCATTCACTTGACTCTATTCGCGGCTCTGCTAAACGGCATAATAAATTCCCAGATTCAGAGATGGTCTGTACCAAAACTCTCTATAATTATATAGATGCTGGACTACTTGAGATTAAAAATATTGATCTACCACTGAAATTAAAGAGATCTTCAAAATCCAATCGTGTTAAACAGAATAAAAAGAAACTAGGTACCAGCATTGAAGAAAGGCCTGAAAGCATTAATGATCGCAGCGAGTTTGGACACTGGGAAATCGATACTGTTATTGGTAAAAAGACCAAAGATGAAGCAGCTCTACTTACTATGACAGAACGTACAACTCGCTCACAAATCATTCGTAAGATTGCTGACAAAACATCTCATTCAGTCCAGGAAACAATGACAAAGCTAATCAAAGAAACTGGAGAGCTTTTTTCCATAGTCTTTAAAAGCATTACAAGTGACAATGGTTCTGAATTCTCAGAGCTAGCCAGTATAGAAGAAATAGCTGATACCAAAGTTTATTACACCCATCCATATTCATCGTGGGAAAGAGGCACAAATGAGCGTCACAATGGCTTGATAAGAAAATTTATACCTAAAGGTAAAAGTATAAATGAATTCTCAATTGAAGCTATTGCTAGAGTTCAAAATTGGTGTAATACTTTGCCAAGAAAAATCTTAGGATATTTAACGCCTAATGAAGCTTTTGAAGATCAGCTAAAACTAATTCTATACAAGTAAAATTATTACAGTTTGAAATTAGTTCAATTTATCATTGCAATTTAAGATTAATATATTTCTAATTTTCTATGAAAAAATGTACAGAACCTATGTTTTATTTATAGTCTTGAAGATAATTCCTAAAAATTGGGGGGAGTTATGGCAGAAATAAATACCAGATCTTTTTCTCCCACACTTGTTATTTTATGAGGAAGACTTGCTTTATAATATATACTGTCTCCTCTGTTGAGATCATATTCTTTATCACCTATTTTGATATGCATTTTACCCTGAATCACCACAGTACATTCTTCACCGGTGTGAGAAAGTGGATCATCTGAAGTCTCTGCTCCCGGTTCAAGCCTGGCCTCTATTATTTCCATGTCCCTTTTTAAATCAGGAGATAAAAGTTCAAAAGTAAGATGTGATCCGGGAAAATTAAGTACCCGCCTCTCACCTTTTCTTACAACTGCATTATGAACTTCATCTTCAATTAAAAAGTAGAAAATAGGTACTTCAAGAGCTTTAGAAATTTCTCGCAAAGCAGTAATTGATGGTTCGGCAAGTCCCCGTTCTACCTGACTTAAATAGCTTGATGTCTTACTGATCTTTTCAGCAAGTTGAGCCAAACTCAAACCACGAGAAAGTCTTTTTCTCCGTATCTTACGCCCAAGTCGTTCATTTTCTGACTTCATTTTGTCACTCCCATCTGTGCAAAAATTTCAGTCAATTTTTTAATATCAGCTTCAACTTCTATTGGATCTCCAGCAGCTTTTCTGCCGTTATCTACATCTTTTAAGCCATTACCGGTAACAACAGCAGCAGCAGTTTCACTGGATTTTACAATTCCATCGGCAGCTGCTTTTTTTAGACCGGCCAAACCGGCAGCTCCTGCAGGTTCAGCAAATACTCCTGTTGTTCGCCCGGCAATTCTCATCATTGAGAGAATCTCTTCATCACTTACATTTATCATATTACCTTCAGAAGATTTAACCGCATTTACTGCTTTAACCCAGTTGCGTGGCTTTCCAACAGCAATACTATCTGCCAGAGTATTTTCTTCCTCTACAGCAAGTTTGTTACCCGTTTTAAAGGATTTTGTTATTGGTGCACATCCTTCTGCCTGGACACCCATCAATCTGGGTATCCTGTCAATAAATCCAATTTGTTTCAAATCATAAAGACCTTTGTATGCTCCTGCTATTGTACATCCGTCTCCAACTGAAAAAATGAGCCAGTCCGGCATATTCCAGTTTAGCTGTTCAGCCAATTCTAAAGAAACAGTCTTTTTCCCTTCAACCAGATATGGGTTGATAGCAGCATTTCTATTATACCAGCCCCATTT
>CAZLIW010000293.1:0-2721 GCA_964559325.1 uncultured Halanaerobium sp.
CTTGAATTCAGCTACACTGCTCTCCCCGAGATCTCCTTCTCTTCTATCTCTTACTGATACAGTTTCATTTCTTCTTCTCTACCACCAACAATCAGCATATATGGAACCTGCTGTACCTGAGCCTCTCTAATCTTGTAGCCTACTTTTTCGGAACGGCTGTCAACTTCAACTCTAACCTGTTCTTTAAACAGCTCTTCCTTAACTTGATATGCATAATCAAGCTGATCATCGGAAACAGGAATAATCTGCACCTGAACCGGAGCAAGCCAGGTTGGAAATGCCCCTGCATAATGTTCAATCAGAATTCCCATAAATCTTTCCAAACTTCCGTATAGAGCCCTGTGGATCATAACAGGTCTGTGTTCTTCACCATCCTGACCAATATATGTCAGATCAAACCTTTCCGGCATCTGGAAATCAAGCTGAATTGTTCCACACTGCCAGGTTCTTCCCAGACAGTCCTCCAGATGAAAATCTATTTTAGGACCGTAAAAAGCTCCATCACCTTCGTTGACTTCATATTCCAGGCCCTTTTTTTCTACTGCTTTTCTGAGGGCATCTATTGCTTTATCCCAGAGTTCATCAGAACCCATAGCTTTTTCCGGTTTTGTACTTAGTTCAACACTGTATTTAAAACCAAAAGCACCATAGAGAATATCAACAAGATCTATAACACCTATCAATTCGTCTTCAATTTGTGACGGCAGACAATAGATATGTGCATCATCCTGGGTGAAACTTCTAACCCTCATCAGACCATGCAGAACACCTGACATTTCATGCCTGTGTACAAGTCCCAGCTCTCCCATTCTAATCGGAAGATCACGATAGCTGTGCATACTATTTTTGTAAACTAAAAGACCTCCCGGACAGTTCATGGGCTTAACAGCATGTGTTTCTCCATCTATCTCTGTAAAATACATGTTGTCTTTGTAGTGATCCCAGTGACCTGAGCGCTTCCAGAGAGACTGATTTAATATAATTGGAGTACTAATTTCTTTATATCCGGCTTTGCGGTGTTCTTCTTTCCAGAAATCTATCAGTTCATTTTTTATGGCCATACCTTTAGGATGGAAAAATGGAAAACCTCTTCCTTCATCCTGCAGACTAAATAAATCCATCTCTTTACCTATTTTTCTATGATCTCTCTTTTTGGCCTCTTCAATTCTTTCTAAATATTTCTGCAGATCTTTTTCTGATGTAAAGGCTGTACCATAAATTCTCTGCAGCATTTTATTGTTTTCATCACCACGCCAGTAAGCTCCAGCTGTATTTAAAAGTTTAACTGCCTTAACATAACCGGTAGAAGGAAGGTGTGGTCCACGACAGAGATCTACAAAATCTCCCTGTTGATAGAGGCTTATCATTTCATCATCAAGATCTTCAATAAGCTCTATTTTGTATTTCTCTCCTCTTTTTTTCATTAGTTCGACCGCTTCTTCTCGCGGCAGAAGTTTGCGCTCCACCTCTATATCCTCGTCAATAATTTTCTGCATTTCTTCTTCAATTTTATCCAGTGATTCCTGATTAAATGTATCTTCTAAATCAAAATCATAATAAAATCCATCTTCTATTGAAGGTCCTATTGCAACTTTGACATCATCATAAAGACGCTTTACAGCCTGTGCCATTACATGAGAGGCAGTATGTCTAATTATATCCAGGCCTTCCTCACTATCAACTGTAATAATTGAAAGTTCAACATCATCTTCGATCTTATAATCTGCATCAACTTCTTTTCCGTCAACAACTCCTGCAATCGCATCACGACCAAGTCCACTACCAATAGAATAAGCCAGATCTTTTACGGTAATTCCAGAATCATATTCTTTAACAGAACCATCTGGAAGAGTTACTTTTACTTTTTCCATTATAATTCCCTCCTTAAAATCAAAAAACCGCCGATCTCATTAAATAGAGACGACGGGTCGCGGTTCCACTCTAGTTGCCAGATCAACTGACCACCTTAAAACTATTAACGGGTTATCCGAACAGGAATACTCTATTCTTCCTGCCTACTCCAGGGTGGTTTTCAGTAAAGATAAAATCCTATGTGCTTTCAGCCGGGGCACAATTCTCTTTAAGAATTATCAAAAACTTACTCTTCCCTATCAAAATATTTATTAATATAAATTTTTTATAATTATAATACTTTATTAGACAGTTGTCAAGGGTATATTAACAAAAGAGCTTCCCCATTTTTTGAATTCCAGAATTTTTTCACCAATATTATGTTTTTTCTAACTTGGTTTCCTCAATGATTCTTTTATTATCAAAAAAGTTAAGGTTTAACTAATTCTACCCTTCGATTTTGTTGTCTCCCATTTTCTGTTTCATTAGTTGCTTTAGGTGCAAGTGCACCAACTCCAAAGGAATTAAGCCTGCTTTTATTAATATTGTAGTCATTTACAAGAACTTCTACCAGAGATTCGGCTCTTCTTTCTGATAGATTTATATTATAATCTAAATCACCGGTACTATCAGTATGTCCTACTACATTAAGTTTAAGATCAGGATTTTCTTTTAAAAGTTCTGCAATTTTTTCTATTGTTGGTTCTGATTCATCTTTAATTTTATCACTATCAACATCAAAGTGGATACCATAAATTGCAGCTTTACCTTTGCTTTCTATATCCTGCATAACACTTTCCGTGCTGATTAAACCTGTTTCCATATCTTTTTCTTCCACAATTGTCTGCATTACTGTCGGACGCTGTTCTC
>CAZLIW010000294.1:0-2714 GCA_964559325.1 uncultured Halanaerobium sp.
AAATTATTGAATGCTTAAATAATAAAAGAAAAAACAAATATATAAAAGCTAAAAATATATTTATATTTGATGAACTTGATTCTACAAATAATAAAGCAAAAGAATATCTGCAGAAAAAAGGAAATAAAGTCAGTGAGATAAAAGTTATTCTGGCAGATAAACAAAAAAAAGGTAGAGGAAGAAGAGGAAATAGCTGGTTATCATATAACGAAAAGGGCCTCTGGGCCAGTTTTTTATTTGATCTTGACATGCCCAGAGAAAAAATACCACAAATTACTGTGATTGGAGCATTAACTGTTCAAGAGACACTAAAAAAATATAATATAAATTCCCAAATAAAATGGCCAAATGATGTTTTAGTAAAAGGAAAAAAAATATCTGGAATTCTGACAGAAATGGTTTTAACTGATAAAAAAACTGCACCTTCAATAATAATGGGAATAGGTTTAAACATTAATCAGGATAATTTTGCAGAAAACATTTCTGAAACAGCAACATCTATCTATAGAGTGAATGGGAGATATCTGGATAAAAATGAAGTTTTTTGTGAACTCTTTATGAGTTTTACAGAATTTTTGGATCAGTATATTTGGGGCAGCAGAAAAAAAATAATAGACAGCTGGAAAAAAGAACTGAATATAATTGGTAAACAGCTTGAATTAACATATGAATCTAAAATTTTTAAAGTTTATGTGATTGATATACTGGACAATGGTGAACTTTACTGCAGATTAAAAAATGGACAGACTAAAATTTTTCCTACTGCAGGAACTTCTCTTGATTTTACAAGTATAAAAAAAGATGAAAAGCAGGAAAAATAATTGCTGTATAGAATTATATATTTGAAACCTGATATAATAACGTAATGAGGGGGAAAAAATGTTGAAAAAATTTAGTTTGCTATTAGCAGTTGTTCTGATTTTCTTACTGGCTAATGTAGCTTTTGCACAGGATTTCAAAGCGGCTATGGTTACAGATGTTGGGGGGCTTGGTGACCAGTCTTTTAATGATGCAGCCTATAGGGGTTTAAAACAAGCTGAAGAAGAATTAGGAATTAAAATTACTGTTATTGAATCTAACACTATGACAGATTATGTCCCAAACTTAAGTAGTTTAGCTGAACAGGGATATGATATGGTGTGGGCTGTTGGATTTTTAATGACTGATGCTTTAGAAGAAGTATCACAGATGTATCCTGATACTAAATTTGGTTTAATTGATTCTGTTGTTGAACAGCCCAATGTTGTTTCAGTAACTTTTGCAGAACATGAAGGTTCATTTTTAGCTGGAGTTGCTGCAGCTATGAAATCTGAAACAGGTACTGTTGGTTTTATTGGTGGTATGGAAACAACATTAATAAAAAAATTTGAAGCAGGGTTTCGGGCAGGAGTTAAGGCTGTTGAGCCTGATATGAAAATTTTGATAGGATATACAGGTGTTTTTGATGACCCGGGCGCGGGAAAAGAACTTGCTCTTACACAATTTAATCAGGGAGCAGATGTTATATATCATGCCTCAGGTGCATGTGGAATTGGTGTTATCAAGGCTGCAGAAGAGAAAGATCTCTATGCTATTGGTGTAGATTCGCCACAGAATCATCTGGCACCAGATAATGTTTTAACAAGTATGATTAAAAGGATAGATGTTGCAGTTTTTGAAGAGGTTAATGCACTGTATAATGATAATTTTTCTACAGGAGTAAGGACATATAATCTCAAATCAGATGGTGTAGGATTATATATGCCTCAGGCTGAAAAAATGCTTTCTCAGGAAACTTTAGATAAGGTAGATATGTATAAAAATCAGATAATCAATGGAGAGATTTCTGTACCGGACAATCCAGATAATCTCTAAAAAATTCCAAATATATAAAGATCTAATCAGGTTATAGGAGGCTGCTTTTAAAAGCAGCCTTTTTTTTGCAAAAAAATGACCAAAAGTCAAAATAACTATTTAAATATCATAAACTATGTGGTATGATGAAAAAGAAATTTAAAAGTAAGAATAAAATTACAGGAGTGATAATTTGAAATTACCAGAACTTAAAATAGGAAAATTGAAAGCAGCTTTTCCAATTATTCAGGGTGGTATGGCAATAAAAATATCGATGGCAGACCTGGCTGCAGCTGTTGCTGATGAAGGTGGTATTGGAGTTATAGCCGGTACAGCTTTAAAACCTTCTGAATTGAGAGAAGAGATTATAAAAGCCAAGAAATTATCTGATGGAATCATCGGTGTTAATATAATGTATGCTGCAAGGGAATTCAGAAAGCTGCTCGATGTATCTGTTGAAGCGGGCATTGATTTAATTATTTCAGGAGCAGGATTTTCGCGTGATATGTTTACTGTAGGAAAAAAAACAGACACACCGGTGGTGCCTATTGTATCATCACTTAAACTTGCCAGAATTTCAGAAAAATTAGGGGCCGCTGCAGTTGTTGTCGAAGGTGGAAATGCAGGTGGACATCTTGGAACGGATAAGGATATGAAAGATATAATAGTTGAGATAAAAGAAAATATTAATATTCCTGTTATAGCAGCAGGAGATATTGTTACTCCAGAAGATATAAATGATATATTTCAAATAGGTGTTGATGGGGTACAGATGGGGACCAGATTTTTAGCAAGCAGAGAAGCTGCAATTTCAGACGTTTTTAAAAATTTATGTGTGAAAGCAAAATCTTCAGATGTTATCAAAATAATGAGTTCTGTTG
>CAZLIW010000295.1:0-2697 GCA_964559325.1 uncultured Halanaerobium sp.
AGCCCATAGTCTCTTCCTGTAATAACTATTATACCAACAAAAAGAACACTTAATATAGAATACAGATTAAAAGGTATACTCCGCAAATAACCCTGTACAGCCCCTATTCCAGTTATCCCTGCGATATCAATTCCATTCTGAATCATTCCAATCTGAAATGCAATCCAATCTGAGATAAGAAGTGCAGATATTGGTGCTGCTGTAGAATCTAATACATAAGATAATTTTTCAGATGATATATTAAATTTATGTGACATATCTCTAAATGAATTTCCAACCACTGCTGCATTTAAAACATCATTAATACAGACAATTATTCCTAAGATCCAAGCTCCTATACCTACTTTTTTCCTAGAGTCTATTTTTTTTACAGCCCAAGTCTCCAAAGCTTTACTACCACCAAGCTGCCAAATAAAAGCAATTCCTGATCCCATAAAAAATGTAAAAAGAAGTAATTTTAAATTCCAGGGATCTTTTATTGAAATAATAATTTTATCAATAGAATATGCCATACCAGCCAATGGATTGCCATTTGAAATAATCAAACCTCCTGTGAATATCCCCAAAAACAAAGATACCAGGACACGTTTTGTCACAAAACAAAGAATAATAGCAACTAATGGAGGTACTACAGCCCATATTCCATAATCTCCCATTATTTTTTCCTCCCTCAATTTATTTCTTATATTTTTTACTTTTTTACTTTTTCCTAATTTTTAGAATTTTTGTAACATATTTTAATAATCAACTTTATAAATAACTTTCCTATTATAACTACTCACAATAGTAAAATAACCTTTTAAATCATTATTTAATTTTTTGTCTCCTGTATCGACTAATAATGGCCTGCCCTGAAAAGAATTGATTTTCCCTTCAGTGGCAACAATAATAATATTATCCAATCCTACTTCCCTTATCACTACTGGACGAAACTGCTGATTACCTCTACCAAATAAATGACCCTGACCACCAATTGGTGTAACTATAATTTTAACTTTTTCACCTTCAATAATATTTAATATTTCTTTCTCAGATAAATCTTGAGCTATTAGTTTTTTATTATAAATTATATCTACACCAAGCAAAGAATAATCAAGATCTAGTTGCTGCATAATTGGTCTTGTTGTAGTTCCAGGACCAATTATGTAATAAAAATCTTTTTCCATTTCATTAATAATATGTACTGCAATTAATTCCTGCTCAGCCCGGTCATTAATTGAACTACCTGATTTCTGTTTTTGTACCATTTTTCTGGCAAAAGGGATCTTCAAATAACCATATAATTTAGTTTTTACAGTCCCCTCTCGAAATGCACTTTCATCAATATCCATAACTTCCATTTCTCTAATTTCAGCAATTTTATCCTGTATATAGTCAACAGCTAATTCACCGGCTCGAATTGGATTCGTAGCATATACTCCAGAATGTATTTTGACACCTGCTGGGATACCAAGTACAACCTGTTTATTTCCTACTGCCTGATAAATGTCTCTGGCTGTACCATCACCACCTACAAATAATAATAAATTAACTCCTCTCTTCTTTAATTCTTTCGCAGCATTTACAGTATCAAAAGCAGATGTTATTTTTTTCTCCGGACGACCAATAAGTTCATAATTTAAACCGACTTGTTTTACTTCCCATTCACCCATAACTCCCTGATAAGTTAAAACTTTAAATTCATCTTCAATACGTTTAAGTTTTTCTAAAGCAGTAATTGTCCTGAAGGGGGCTTTAGCTTCTGCCCCCATCTCTCTTGCCTTAGCAATAATCTCTTTACCATCAGTACCTTTAAGACCTACAGTACCTCCCATTCCGGCAATCGGATTTACAACTAAACCTAATTTCTTCACATTAATTCACCTATCAATTTTCTCTTTTATGTTTTTTTAAATATGATCTCCAGCTCATTGCCCATTTTTCAGGATCATCTAACCATGATTCATCTATTTTATGAATAACACTATTATGTGGAGCATTTTTTACTTTTTCTGGTTCTTCATAAGCTTCTTTTACAATCTTTCTTAAAACAGATAAATATTCATCGAGTTCTTTCTTGGAATAAGCTTCTGTTGGCTCAATTGTAAAAGGCTCTGGGACCAGGAAAGGATGATGACTTGACCATAGATGCATACCAAAATCAAAAATCCTTCTCTGGATATCTTCATGATTAACTCCTGTCTCATCAACTAATTCTTCCCAGGTATAACGCACTTGCTCTACACGTAATTTCTCATCCGCATCATTATAAGAAGGCCTGGCACCTTTTAAATCCCTAATATTTTTCAAAATATAATTATTATTTAATACAGCAACTTTAGCAACCTCTCTTAAACCTTCACTACCGAGGCTTCTAATCCAGGCATATGCTCTCAAAACTGCCGGTATTGTACCAAAAAATTCTCTTATATTCCCAATACTATATTTTAGATCATAATCAAGATAATATTTTTCTCCTTCTTTTCTTACCAATGGAGCAGGTAGATAATCTACAAACTCTTTGCTTGCACCAAGAGCACCAGTAGCTGGTCCACCACAACCATGTGGAGAGGAAAATGTTTTATGCAGATTAAAGAAACAAAAATCAAAACCAGCTTCAAGAGCTCTGGTCATACCTAAAATACCGTTGGCATTAGCCTGATCATAACCACAAAGCCCACCAACTTCATGAACTACCTTTGTAAATTTTTTTATTTC
>CAZLIW010000296.1:0-2695 GCA_964559325.1 uncultured Halanaerobium sp.
AAAATCACCTATTTCTTTAGCTCCCCAGTGACTTTTAATTGAAAAAAAAGCCATTATATTTAAAAAGATATATGTTCCATTAACAAAGAGAAAATAAAATACTGCAAAATAATCTAATGCAATAAGAATAGAATAAAAATTATCCATTATAATCACCCGCCAACTCAGATAAAAGCTTATTTTTTTCAAGTATATATTTGCTCATATCTTTACCTTTTCTATTATTTTCGATTATTTCCTCCAGCAGCTTTTCTTTTCCCATTTTATATAATGATAGACCAGAATAATACCTTACCCACCAGTTTGGATCTTCCATCAAATCTACAAGCAGATTTATATACTTTTTATCCTTAACTACTCCTAAAAAACGGGCAGTCTGACTTCTAATTACCCAGTTTTCATGCTTTAAAAATGAAGTCATATCAATTTCTATCGGATATTCGATCTTGATAAGGGCTTTGAAAATATGAATTATAATTTCATCATTTATATCTTCATCATTTATATCTTCTTCAAGCAGTTTTTTCATAGCTTCTATGCCTTCAACAAATCTAAAATATCCAAATATATCAAAAAAAAGTGAAAGAACTTGATATTCAGGAACAGAAAAAAAATCCTGAAGATCAATTTCACCATTATTCCTTTTTTTGCTTATATCATTTATGGTAAAACAAACTTTTCTTCCAAACTTTATGGAAACCTCTGTTAGAGCTTCAAAAGTCATAGACGTTTTTTTTAAAACTGTTTTTAAGACTGGAAAAAACAAATTCAGCTCTCCTATCTCAGCGATGGCTCTTACACTTGCAAGCATAAGATACTTGTTATCAGATTCAAGCTCTTTTTCCAGCAGTGGGAGAGCTTTTTTTTCTTTTATTTTTCCAAGAAAAACTGCCGCCTTAATTTTTTCATTTTTATATCCTTTTTCTAATTTTTTAAGAAAAAAATCATCCATATTAATTCTATTAATTAATTTAACTAACTTTTTGTAATCATCACCTTCTATATTTATTAAATAAGGTTTAAAAAAACGATATAAATACATATAATCATCTGAAAATAATTCTACAGCTCTATCAATCTCTATTTCATCATTTAAATATTTTAATAAAGTTAATTCCCATATTTTTTTCTTCTTTAAAAAAAAATTATTTCGCCTTTCTGCCCTTATATGATAATAAATTATTATTAATATAAGAGCAGCAATAAAATATATTATCCCATAGATGATATAATCCAGATAATAAGTCATAATTAACTCTCCAGCATTTTTTTGAGTCGAAGTAATAACTCATCAGGCTTAAATGGCTTTGTCATATATTCATCTGCACCAGATCTTAGAGAAGATAGTATATCTTTTTCCTGACTTTTAGCTGATAAAATAAGTACTGGAATGTCAAAACTCTTTTCTCTTAGTTTTTTTAATACCTGTTCACCACTTAGTACAGGCAGCATCAGATCAAGTACAAGAGCATTATAATCATTTTTACTTATCTGGCCCAAAACTTTTCCTCCATCTTCAGCAATTTCTACTTCATATCCAGCTGTGTTTAACTTATATGATATTAAGCGGGCCATTGAAGCATCATCTTCAGCTACCAGTATGCTTTTTTTTGAAGTCATTATTTTTCCCCCTTTTTATCTTCTATCAAATCTCATATCTATTTTTGCTGCTTTTTCACTATTAATCCAGCTGTTAAAATTATTTAATTTCCAGTTATTATTTAATAATATATCAGAAATATCAACACCAAATCTGAAAACATATTCTCCACCCTTATAGTGGCTTAATTTGAAATTAAGCAGATAACTCTCTAATGGATAATAATAATCCAGATGCTGTGAAAAATCTGCAGTCCAGCCACTTTCATCATGTCTTGAAGTATTTTTGAAACTAATTAAACTTTTTTTCATTTTTTTCTGATATTCCAGTTCTAGCAGCTGATAATCTATTTTTTCTTCAAGTTCATTACTGTCATCTGCTGAAAAATCATTTGCTTCAAGATAGAGGGCCAGCACATCATCATTTTTTAACTTATATTTTAAATCTGAATTATAAGTTATTTTTTCATTATCTCCTCCAGATATAAAATCAATATAAGTTTTAAGCTCCCACGGTTTTTTCAATACAGGATATTTAAATTGCAGCTCTGATCTCAATAAATAATTGATTTCATCATCATATGTTATGCCAGCAGAAGTTTCGAAATTAATGCCATCTTTAATTAGCTTTTCTCTCCCAGCCAGAAGATTAGTAACCAGTTCTTCATCATATTCAAATTCACTTTCTACAAAATATACTGTTTTAATTATTTCCTCTATTTTTTCAATATTAGATTTATATTCTAATTGCTTTTCTTTATTATCGGATAACTGATAGGCTTTTTCCCATAACTTTTTTGCTTTAAACCACTCTTCCTGCCATTCTGCATGTAATGCCAGGACAGCAGTCCTTTCTGCTGATTCATCAATTGTTTGTGCCTTTTTTATTATTTTTTCTGCTTTATCGAAATCTCCCATCCAGCCATAAATCCTGGCCAGATGATTATAAAAATCAAGTCTTTCTGGATATTTATTAATTAGTTTCAGCAGAATTTCTTCAGATTCTAAATATTTTTTTTGCCAGCTTAAAATAACCGCCTTATAAAAAAACAGATCTGGATCATCTGCAGTAGTTATATTTTCTAATTTTTTTAAG
>CAZLIW010000297.1:0-2693 GCA_964559325.1 uncultured Halanaerobium sp.
ACTGGTAGAAAATTCATGTGTTGTTATTGCAGGTGGAAGAGGTGTCAAATCTGATCAGAGTGTACAGATGGTGCATGAACTTGCCGAAATATTTGATGGTGCAGTTGGAGGGACAAGACCTTCAACAGATAAAGGCTGGGTACCAGTTGAAAATTTAATTGGTTCAAGTGGAAAAACAATACAGCCAGATTTATTTATAAGTTTAGCTGCCAGTGGAGCAGCACATTTTTCTAGTGGAGTACTTAAATCAAAATATATTATTGCAGTAGATAAGGATCCTGATGCATCCATATTTGATATTTGTGATCTTGGTATTGTAGCAGATATAAATGAATTTTTGCCCAAACTGATAAGTGAATTAAAAAATTAAAGTGCTGTAAAATTTATATAACCCGGGTTAATGATTTTGCAGTATAGGTTGTGATAGAAATTAAAGTCTGCTGGCAAACCTCGTGGTATTATGGTGAGGATGATCAAGTATAAAGCTATAGCAAATTAAATTTCACTGATTTGAATGATATATATTTTTATTTTCGTTATACACAGGTAAATATAAAGAGAATATTACGTCAAAAAAAATATTATAGTTGTCATAAAATCCAGATAAATAGTAATAGGACCATCGAATATAATTATAATAAAGATAGTCAGAATACTAAAAGTTTATAAGGAGGAAAATTATGAGAAACAGCTTTGCAGGAAATGTTTTAATCAAAGGAGCGGGAGATATAGCTTCAGGTGTTGCCTACAGATTATATAAAGCAGGTTTTAATATAGCTATGAGCGAAATTGATAATCCGACTATGGTAAGAAGAACAGTTTCCTTTGCAGAATGTGTTTATAAAGATAGCTGGGAAGTGGAAGGAATCAAATCAATATATGTAGATGATTTAAAAAAGATAAATAAAATATGGAGAAACGGACATATACCTGTATTTAACAGGTGTCATGTAGAAGATTTTAAGAAGTTAATGAATCCAGAAATTATTGTTGATGCTCGTATGATGAAACACAAAAATGACACACAAATAGACGAAGGTGAAATTGTGATTGGTCTGGGACCGGGTTTTAAAGCTGGAGATAATGTAAATGCTGTTGTTGAAACCTATCGAGGACACTATTTAGGTAGGGCAATTTATCAGGGTGAGGCAATGTCATATAAAAAACGGCCGGGGGAGGTGCCCGGATATAGTATAAAAAGAGTTGTAAGTGCTCCTGCTGAGGGTATCTTTACAAGTGAAAGAAAAATAGGAGAAAAAATTGAAAAAGGTGAAGTTTTTGGTTATGTTGATTCTAAACAAGTAAAAGCAAAAATATCTGGGGTAATCAGGGGTATGATCTATCCTGGTATTGAAGTTGCAGACCACGAAAAAATTGGTGATATAGATAATCGAAACATAAAAGAATACTGTTTTACAATTTCCGAGAAAGCACTTGCTATAGGTGGAGGTGTTCTGGAAGCAATTTTATATTCCTCAAAAAATATAGATTGAAGATATAAGATAATTCGAAAGATTTTATTTGAATTTAAAAACAATTGCTAAAAAGTATTTGAAAAAAATATTAATCTTAAAAATGGAAGAGGGATTAATAATGAAAAAATCATTAGTTTTGATCATAATAATATTTATTTTGGTACCATGTTTTAATTATAAATCAGCCGCTTCTGAACATATGCCAGTAAAAATTGCGGTTGAATTTATGGATCATGCAGCCAGTTTTTTTGTTGCTGAAAACAAAGGTTGGTTTGAGGAATATAACTTAAATATCAGTTCTTTCGACACTTATTCAACAGGTATGGCTCTTTCAGCGGCATTAAGCAGAGGAGATGTAAATGCAGCCTATATTTGCCTTGTTCCTGCAGTCACTGCATTTGCTAATGGAAATGTTCCTATCAAAATAGTAGCAGGAACTCATAAATATGGTTATGGAATCATAGTTAATTCTGAACATATAAGCACATGTAAAGATATGGAAAAAGAAGATATAGAAATTGGCTGTCCTCGAGAAGGAAGTCCGGCAGATCTTTTGTTACATAAATTTATTGAAGAAAAAAATCTGAATAAAGAAAAAGTAATGAAAAACATTAGAAGAATGAGTCCCAATAAAGTTCTTCTTTCACTTGAACATAATAAAATACAGGCTGGTATAATGCCGGAACAATATCCAAGTATGGGTCAAAAAATGGGTTTTAAAATATTAACAAATGCAAAAGAATTGTGGCCTGAACTTCAGGGCAGTGTTTTAGTTGTAACAGAAGATTTAATAAAAAATGACAGTGGACAGGTTGAAAAACTGGTTGAAATAACTAAGAAATCAACCCAATTTGTAAAAGATAATTCTGAGGAAGCTTCTGTTATAGTTTCAGAGATGCTCCAGACTGGTAAAGAATCATATTTAATTGAAGAGAATAATAAAAGCAGCAGAATTACTCCAGATATTATCAAACACTCTATCGAAGAAGAATTGGAATTTACAACTGAGATTGATGTAGATCAGATCCAGGTTGTAATTAATTATATGTCAGAGCTGGGATATATTAAAAAATTTGATGCTAAAGAAATTATAGATTTGAGATATCTGAATGAAAGATAAATTAAATTACAATTTAAAAGGACTGGTGCCTGTATTATTGTTGGTTGTTATTTGGGAAAGTGCAGCATCTTTAAATTTTATTTTTCAAAACAATTTTT
>CAZLIW010000298.1:0-2691 GCA_964559325.1 uncultured Halanaerobium sp.
TTTAGGGGGTCAATATGACCGGAATGAGGGGTCAGTATCACCGGATTTTCCAATAGTCTAGGTACTTATTTCTACCTTCCGCTATGGCAATAGAAAAATCTCGTAAAAAACTACTTTTACCGGTATCACTACTCCCTGCTAAAAGGATAATTCCTTTTTTAGGAAAAATAGGGTCTAACAAAGTTGGAATATATTCAATATGCCTATCAAAAAGCTCTTTGCCAGAAAATTTATTTCTTAAAGCTTCACTATTCGTATTATTTTCCATTACGCAACCCTCCCTTTCTTTAGGATATAATCGGAGGCTTCTGCTTCTATTTCATGGTGGGGAGACACTCTGCTCCCAAACACCCATTCATCTATTTCATCCCGTTTAAAATAAATTTTCTTTCCATTCGGTTTGTAAAATGGAATGGTTCGTTCACTGGTCAACTTGTAAAGTTGTGCTTTTGAAGTTTGCAGGTATTCTGCTGCTTCCTGTAAGGATAGGATATTTTTAAATCTAAATCCACCTTTTTGTAACATCTTTTCGATGTTTTCGAGTTTTTTTTTGAAATTTTCTATATCTTTCATTTTTAGATATATTAAAGATTTAACAATTATTTAATTGTTACAATTTTAATATATCTTTATATATGATGTAGTGGATAAAAAAAAGACACTTTTGATAATCAAGGACTTACAGCTTTTTCAATATAATCTATACCTTTGATCAATTTATTTTTCACACTTTTAATAGCAGAATCTACAGAACTAGTTGAGTAACCACCAATCAAATTATCAGCAATTTTAGATATGTTTTTAGGATAAACTTCTTTATTCGTGCGTTCATTATTACATATAAATAATTTATTGATAAGATAATCCAAATCTTTTTTTGAATAATCATTATTTATAATATTTGCTTCTTTCAATATTCTAACTAATATTGCCGTTTCATTTTGATTCAATTTCAACTTAAGCCTTATTTTTTCATCAGAAATATTATCAAAAACCTCCAATAAATCATAATACCTTTTTTCGAAATACAACAGACCTTCCTCTTTTATATAGTTTAATGATTCAATATAGTCTTTATCTGTAATTTCAGCACGTTGGTTTTCAATAAAACTATTAAATTCATTTTCGATAGCTTTTTTAGTACTAAAAATATATTTCTGCCTTTCAATATAAGATAAGTTTTTAAGCACAGAATTAACCTGTTTAAAAATCGACTGAAAAACATTTATTCCAGCTATGCATAATTTATTTCTTTCAAGTAAATTACTGACACAACCACTCTGAAGTATATAATTATTCCAACAATAATGCTCAATATTATTATCAATAGTAATTAATTGATGTTTAACCTCTCCATTATTATCTTCATAAGTTTCTTCCACTTCATGAAAAATCTTACCTACTTCGTCATCATATAAATCATTAATCTCAAATTCTTTTTTTATTCTTTTAAACCAAGAATAATCAAGAGTGGCAATAATATTTTTTATTTTATTCATAAAGCTTAATTTTATTTACAGCATCTGTTTTTTTCTGGTCTATTATTTTGGCATAAATTTCAGTCGTTTTCAGGCTTTTATGCCCGAGAAGTTTTGATACGGTATAAATGTCTACACCCATTGTTAACATCAATGTGGCAAATGTATGTCTACCCGCATGAAAGGTTATTTTCCTGTCTATTCCTGCTTTTAACATCCATTTTTGTAATTTAAGATTATTGGAATCACTATACTCCAAACCAACAAAAACCAAATCATCATTTTTCTGTCTCTCACCTAATAAATTATAAGCATCGTCTGATATATTAAGTGTCTCCTGCCCTTTTGTTTTCTTTTGTTTAAAACGGATAAAATAACCGCTGTCTTTAGAATGTTGTATTTCTCCCCAAATTAACTTCTGTATATCAGAAAATCTAAGTCCCGTTAAACAACTAAATAAAAAAGCTTGTTTTAACACAGGTACTTCACATTTTGTTTTAGCCAAAGATTTAACTTCTTCAAGTGTTAAAAACTCTCTCTTTGTTTCTTCTGCACTAATACCTGAAATTTTTTCTGCCGGATTATTTATAATAATTCCATCATTTACTGCCTGTTTTAAAGCTGCTCGAATTTTATTAAAATATGAATTTTGGGTATTGGCAGATAAATGCTCATCATTTTTCTTTTTGGCATCATGTATTAAATAGTCCTTAAAACCTTCTAACCATTTATTATCAATCTCAGAAAATTTAACATCATGCGAAGCAAATTCCTTTAAATGCATTAATACACTATTCCAGTTTCCATAATTACCATCACTGGTATATCTTTTATCAACTAATAACTCAAAATACTTGATAAAACTTGTATTCAACTTTTCCATATCGGAAAATCCATATATCCCATTTTGAAATTCAATTTGTCTTTTGGCCCAAATTGATTGTGCCAGTTGCTTTGTTTTCTTATTATTGGCACGTTCAGCCACAGTTTTTGGTTTTGAAATAAGATGCAAACCCAGGTATTCTATTTTACGTTTCCCTTTATGATAGTAATCTAAATAAAAGTGAATTTTTCCATTCTTTTCTCGTTGCCGTAAGGTTACTTTCATTATTCAAATAATTTATCAATTTCAGCTTTTTTAATAAGTGTTCTCCTGCCTATTTTAGAACTTTTAATCTTGCCATTTTTTATTAATCTATATAACTTATCATCA
>CAZLIW010000299.1:0-2690 GCA_964559325.1 uncultured Halanaerobium sp.
AAAACTGCTGTATCTAAAAATAAAAAGAGAGCTGGTGGAAAAGCTGCTGCTGTTGAAGCTGTTGAAAAAATATAGCAGGATATTTTTTTCACATTAATCCTTTACAAATAGATATAGGCCTGATAAAATGAATTCAGAAAAATTAAATATTAACTAACGAGGATGGGTGAAATTCCCTACCGGTGGTAAAGTCCACAAGCTTTAGGGTTGATCTGGTGTAATTCCAGAACCGACAGTACAGTCTGGAAGGGAGTTAGGTGTTTCTGATGAGAAATCACCTAAATTTATTCTGCATCTGCAGTATTTATGCAGTCTGCAGATTTAACTTCAAGATGTTTTTCAGCAGTGAAGATATTATACCCTTCCAGGAATGGAGGGGTTTTTTATTTACTGTTTTAAATTTAATTAATGTATTAATTTGTTTTATTATTGATTCAGGCTGTATTTGTAGTTGAATTATTTTCTGCTGTCAGATTATTTACCTAATATTTTTAGCTAATTAATTTTTGATTTGTTCTGTTATAGAATTTATCAGCATCAAAAATAACTAAAATTAATTATTGCTTAATAGATTTAAATTAGATTATGTAGTTTGTATAAAAATTAATATGGAGGTGTGTTGATGTACAAAGAAGACAGGAAATATATGCAGCAAGCATTAGAACTGGCCAAAAAAGGTGAGGGGTTTACCAGCCCCAATCCGGCTGTTGGAGCTATTGTTGTTAATAATGGCAAAATAGTTGGAGAGGGATATCACAAATATTATGGGGGGCCTCATGCAGAAGTATATGCTCTTGAACAGGCAGGCGAAAAAGCAGCAGGTGGAACTATATATGTGACATTAGAACCCTGCAGCCACTATGGAAAAACTCCACCATGTGCTCTAAAAATTATAGACTATGGTATCAAAAAGGCTGTGATAGCACTTAAAGATCCAAACCCCTCAGTTGCGGGGAGGGGAATTGAAATACTTAACGAGGCAGGAATTGAAATAGAAGTAGGATTAATGGAAAAAAAAGCGGAGAAGCTGAATGAAATTTTTCTGAAATATATAACTTCTGATTTACCATATGTATATCTAAAAAAAGCCCAAACTATGGATGGATTTACTGCAGCCAGAAGTGGTGACTCTAAATGGATAACAAACAAAAAGGCAAGACTTGAAGGACATAAGCTCCGTCATAAGGTGGATGCTGTACTGATTGGTATTGGTACAGTTCTTAAGGATAATCCATCTCTGACTACAAGACTGGAAGATAGGCAGGGTAAAGATTCTTTGCGAATTGTTCTTGATTCTAAACTGAGAATCACTGCTGATGTAAGGATATTAAATCAGAAATCTGATGCTGGAACACTTATAGTCTGTGGTAGAAAGGCTGATAGAAATAAAAAAAAGATATTATCTCAAAAAGAAAATGTAGAAATTATGGAAGTAAGATTGAATAAAGACGGTAAAATACCTGTAGAAAAACTGCTGAAAAAGCTTCATAAAAGAAAAATTTCCAGTTTGCTTGTAGAAGGAGGGGCAGAGGTGAGCTATTCTTTTGCAAAAGAAGGACTGGTTGATAAGTATTATTATTTTATTGCACCCAAACTTCTGCTCGGAAGTGATGGTACTGCTGCTTTTTCGGGGGCTGGCCCAGAACTTATGAAAGATGCAAAAAATCTTCATATAATTGAACAGAAAATGCTGGATGATAATATATTTTTAATTGCAGAAGAAATATAATTAGAAAATTAATAAAGTGTTTTATCCAGTATGGGTGTTTTAAGGTTAGCTTAATAGAAAATAAGTGAGGTGATGATTGTGTTTACAGGAATTGTTCAGGAAACAGGAAAACTGAAGAATAGGATTGAGAATGCTGATAAATATCAGCTGATGATATCGGCAAATAAAGTTCTGAAAGATATTAAAAAAGGAGACAGTATTGCCGTTAATGGGGTTTGTCTTACTGTAGTAGATTTTGACAGCAGCTCTTTTACGGCAGATGTAATGCCGGAAACTTTAAATTCTACCAATCTATCTGATCTAAAAAAATCATCTATGGTCAATTTGGAACAGTCTCTTAGAATGAGTGATTTTGTTGGCGGTCATTTTGTTACAGGACACGTGGATGGTACTGCAGTTTTGAGAGATATAAAAAAAGAAAAAAATGCTTACCTGCTTCAGCTGGTCTGCAGTGATGATTTAACTCAGTATATAGTAAAAAAAGGTTCTGCTGCATTAAACGGAGTCAGCCTGACAGTGATGGATATTAAGGATAATATATTAAAAATATCTCTAATACCGGAAACATGGAACTCAACCAATTTTAAAAATATAAAGCGGGGAGATAGGATAAATATAGAATCTGATATTCTGGGAAAATATGTACTAAAATTACTGGGAAAAGACAGTACTAAAACTGGAAATAGTAGGGGAAATAAAAGCAGTATAACAACTAATTTTTTAAAGGAAAATGGTTTTTATTAAAATATTAAGAGTTTTGGTGAATATTACTCCTGAAATAATGGATTAATTTAGATGTATCCTTAAGTAAAAAATAAAATTTTTGGCTTTATGATTAATGTTTTGAAAAAAATGCAATTCTAAATAAAAAAAGCATTTGTCCGGCCTATACTTACAAGTTTTTAGTATGTTATTTAAATGAATTAGGTATTTAGCATTAATTATATAAAATTTAGCATTC
>CAZLIW010000300.1:0-2685 GCA_964559325.1 uncultured Halanaerobium sp.
CTTTTATTTTTAATAATGTTTTTACTTCCAGTATTTTTCCCTGCTTTAGATATAATATATATTACAGGAGCTGTGCTGGTGACGTTTCTTTTGATTTATGAACATTACATTGTTAGTCCAGAAGATTTAACTCAGGTAAAGATAGCTTCTTACAGCATTAACCAGATAATAAGCCCGATACTTTTTTTAGGTGGGGCACTAGATATTTTATTTTGATATTTAAAAGTTTTAGGAGGAAAATGAATGAAAAAAATATTGACAGCCATAACCGGAGCCAGTGGTGCCCTTTATGCTAAGAGATTTGTAGAAATAATAAATAAACTTGGATATGAACAGACACTAATAATAAGTAACACAGCTAAAGAAGTTTTAAAGCATGAACTGGACTGTAAATTTCCAGAAAAAGATAAGGATGTACTTAAATATATTAATTCAAATTGGAATATAATAAAGCCTGATTACTTAAAAATAGCATCTGTGGATAGATTCAATGCATCAGTGGCCAGTGGGTCAAATGCAGCAGATTTGATGGTTGTAATACCCTGTACAATGGGAAGCACAGCACGTTTTGCTCAGGGGGTATCCACCAACTTAATTGAAAGATCCTTTGATGTTATGCTAAAAGAAAAAAAGGATATAATAATTGTTCCCAGAGAAAGTCCTTTAAACCAAATACATTTAGAAAATTTACTAAAATTGAGTCAGCTGGGTGTGGATATTATTCCTGCCATGCCTGCTTTTTATCAAAAACCAGAGACAATATTAGATTTGGTTGATTTTCTGGTTGGGAGAGTATTGGAACATATTGGGGTTAACCATTCGCTTTATAAAAGATGGAATGGATTAAAATAAATTTTTATTCAAAATCAATATTAATAAAAAATATATCAGGAGGAATAATAAAAATGAAAAAAAGTTTTAAGATTGGTCTTGTTATGCTTATTTTGTTAATGATATGTACATTTCCTGCAGCTGCAGCTTTAAAAGTTGGTATATTGCCAGATGCAGATTCAATACCTTTAATTGTGGCCCAGGAAGAAGGTTTTTTTGCTGAAAATGGTTCAGAAATAGAAATCATTAGTTTTCATAATCCAATTGAAAGAGATAGTGCATTACAGGCTGGAGAAATAGATGGAGCGATTTCTGATGTTCTGGCAGTTTTATTTTCTGTTGATAATGATCAGGATGTAAAAATTACTTCTCTTACAAATGGAAGATATGTTCTTTTATCGGGAAGAGATTCGGGAATAAAAGAATATGAAGACTTAAAAAATGTTAAAATAGCAATATCTTCAAATACAATTATCGAGTACATAACAGATAGGCTTTTAAAAACAAATAATTTTTCTGAAGATGAGATTAAAAAAATAGCTATTCCTAAAATTCCATTAAGATTACAGATGCTGGAAGCAGGCAAAGTTAAAGCAGCCTGTTTGCCTGAGCCGCTGGCAAGTGTTTTGATAAAAAATGGAGCAAATATAATTGGAGCAAGTACTGATCTTGGAGAAGCCCCGGGGATTATGCTTTTTACAGATAAAGCAATACGAAATAAAGAAAAAGAAATAGAAAGTTTTTATTCTGCTTACTCAAAAGCAGTTGAATTATTAAATAAAGATTCTGATAATTACAGAGATTTATTAATAGATAAAGCAGGGTTTCCAAAAGAAATTAAGGAAAATTTTGTTTTTCCAGAATATGAAAAACCTCATTTACCTGAAAAAAATACTGTCAACCTGGTTATAGACTGGATGGAAGAAAAGGAATTAATTAATAATAATTTTAAATATCAGGATATTATTGAAACAAAGTTTGTAAAATAAGCATCTTTGTTTAAGATGGAGGTTTCAGATTGATAAAAATAAATAATATTTCTTTTAACTATCAAAATAATAAAAAAAAGAAATTAAAAATATTAAAAGATATAAATTTTTCTGTACCTGAAAATACTACCTGTGCTGTAATTGGGCCTTCAGGATGTGGGAAAACAACTCTCTTATATTTATTAGCAGGCCTGGCTGAGCCAGAAGAAGGCAGTGTTTATTATAATAATAAAACTGCTCAGGAAATGAAAGATCATATTTCTGTAATTTTACAGGAATATGGTCTTCTACCCTGGAAAAAGGTAAAGGATAATGTAATGCTTGGTTTAAAATTAAAAAATATAGATAAAAAAGAAAGTATATTGAGAACTAATAATATATTAAAAGAACTTGGTATTTACAAATACCGTTCTCACTATCCATCACAGCTTAGTGGTGGGCAGAGACAGAGGGTAGCAATAGCAAGGGCTCTTGCTTTAAAATCTGAAATTTTATTGATGGATGAACCCTTTTCATCATTAGATGCATTAACAAGAGAAGATATACAGTTTTTATTTTTAGATATCTGGAAAAAATATAAAATGACATCTATTTTTATTACACACAGTATTGAAGAAGCTGTTTTTTTAGGAAAAAAGATAATAGTAATGTCAGAAAGACCTGCTCGGATAATAGAGGAGATTAACAATGAATATTTTGCTCAGGAAGAATTTAGAAATTCTGATTCTTTTTATCAGAAATGTGAAGAAATAAGGTCAATACTTAAAGTCGGGGATAATTATGAATAAAACAATTCAATATATATTTTCAATTTTATTAATTATATTATTATGGTGGTTTTTATCTGTTATTATAAATAGTCCTA
>CAZLIW010000301.1:0-2681 GCA_964559325.1 uncultured Halanaerobium sp.
TAATTTCTACCTAGCACAGATGATATATCTACAAAAAGATAAAAAGCTCCATTGGGTCTAATATAGCTTAACTCTTCTACTTTATCCATATGAGCAAGCATTTTATCTCTTCTCTTTTCATATATTCTGCATCTATCTTTTATTAAACTATTGAGATTGCTATTCTGCAGTGCTTTAAGGGAAGCATACTGTGTAACGGAATTTGGATTGGATGTCGAGTGGCTCTGAATTTTAGACATATTTGCGATGAGTTTTTTATTACCAAAACCAAATCCAAGCCTCCAGCCTGTCATCGAATATGTTTTTGACATACCATTAACTATAAATAGGTTATCCTTTAAATCCGGGCGCAGAGATATTATAGATTTAAAATTTAAATCATCAAAGAGAAATTTTTCGTATATTTCATCACTAATTAGCAGTATATCATTTTTTTCCACTACTTTACACAAAGCCAGTAGTTCTTCTTCTGTATAAACCCGGCCATCTGGATTGGAAGGATTATTTATTAAAACAGCTTTTGTTCTGTCAGTTATAGCACTACTTAACAGATCTGGAGTTAGTTTAAAGTGATTTTCTCTTTTTCCTTCAACAAAAACTGCCACTCCATCAGCAAGCTTTACCATTTCTGAATAAGAAACCCAGTAAGGTTTTGGAATTATTACTTCTTCTTTTGGATCTAAAAGAGCCTGAAATATATTATAAAGCACCTGTTTTGCACCATTTGATGCAATAATTTCATCTTCAGAAAAGCGAAAACCATAGTCATCTGCAAATCGGTCAGCAGCTGCCTGACGTAGTTTTTTTAACCCTTCTGCAGGAGTATAGCGGGTATAACCCTTTTCCATTGCATCTGCAGCAGCACTGCAGACATAAGCAGGTGTTGGGAAATCAGGTTCTCCGGCTCCAAAACTAATTACATCTTCACCTTTCGCTTTCAAATCTGAAGCAAGATTGCTGACAGCAATTGTCTGTGATTTATTTATTAGAGAATTTCGGGAAGAAAATTTCAATATGTACACACCTCATTTTTCTTTATTATAAGTTATTAAACTGCTGAATATTTAATTCACTATATTAAAATATACCACAAAATCAAGCATAAATAAAGAAAAAAGAGAGGAAATCCTCTCCTTTTATAGTGAATATTATCACAATCTTTTTTAAAAATTTTTTTATCTTTTTTTATCTTACAGTTTCTCTGCTGAAAAAATGATGGTCATTAAAATCAAGATTGATCTTTCCTCTTTCTTCTGTATATCTACTGGAAAGCAACTCTATCTCTTCATGACATCTCGAACATAATGTCCGGCTACTATTAGTTTCTGCACCGCAGACTCTACACTTCACTTCGGACACCTCCTTATATTAATTATATTTGTGAATGACTTCACTTTATTATCTATAACTATAGTACTACAAGTTTTTATAAAAGTCAAGCAATTTAACCAATTTATTCAATTTGTGCTAATATACCATTAATAAAAGAAGGTGAATCATCATCTCCAAATTTTTTGGCGATCCTTACTGCTTCATTTATGGCAACTCCAACCGGTATATTGTTTTTTATTTCATAGATAGCCATACGTATAATATTTCTATCCACTACTGGCATTCTGTCCACCTTCCAGTCAATAGCATACTTATCAATGTTTGCATCCAGCATTTCCAGCTGTGAGCTGATACCTTTTACCAGTTCATAAGTATAATTTTCTTCCAATACACCTTTTTCCCGAAGAAAGTCTTTACAATAGTTTTCTACACTTTCTCTATCAAATTTATTTTTAATATCAAGACCATAGAGAATCTGGAGTGCCCAGATTCTCTGGCTGTGGCGCGATTTTTTTTTCATTTCCTTATTACCTCATTTCCAGTCCGAACTCTATTTAAATCTTTCTGGTATTATTTTATCTATCATTGTTTTTATATCTTCTTCTATATTCCACCTGGAGCCAATTACATATCCAAGCCCGGTAGTTATTACTATCAGTGATGTCTTAAAAAAACCAATACTTAAAATTAAAACTCCTATTATAAAACCTATCACTGCACCTATTACTCTACTCTGGTTGTTAAAATAAAACCGGTACAGGTTATCGCAAAAATCTTTTTTATTCATTTATCGACCACCTCATTCAGATATGCTGGGGAGTTTTTTTTCCTTTTTTACATCCTGAATCAAAATTTCTACTTTATTGACGTCAATACCTACAGTTTCTTTAACATGTTCTTTTAGATCATTCTGTATTTCCCGGCTGATATGTGGCAGATCTCCAGGCACAGTTAAATTTCCTTTTAAGATAATGTTAATTCCTTCTGCCATATCTTCTATTTCAATATTAATATCTTCAATTTTTCTTTTTATCATCACTCTATCTTTTATAAGATTCTGCAGGGCAGAAATAGTAATACTTATATCTCCACTTTCAGAGCTAATAATTTTGGTTGATTTAACCTTTTTGCTGATAAAAAATGGGTAAAGCAGCAGTGAAGCTGCCAGAAATAGGATAACAGCAATCAAACCTGCTTCCCAGCTTCCATAAAGGGCAGCAAAAAAATCAGGTACAGCTGATTGAGATAGAAGACCAAAAAAGTAAAGTGAAACAGTTATAGAAAATGCCATAACTATTAATGCCAGGAAAAATGAAATCAAATTATTAATTATCTTCATCTGATAACCT
>CAZLIW010000302.1:0-2678 GCA_964559325.1 uncultured Halanaerobium sp.
AACAATGTTAGGAATGGCAGCAGGCCTCTATACCTTTTTAAATGAAGAAGAAAGAAAAACAACAACAAGACCAATTAAAAGTATTTATATTATCAAAGATGGTAATATAGAAGATATGGCACTCATAGATGCTGTAATAGTAAATGAATCTTATATAGGCAGCCGGGCACTCTGGCATACAGAACAGCTGGAAGAACTTTTTGTCACCAGAAGTACTTCACATGATATTGGCATGGTTTCAATTGCCGGCAGGCTTATACAGGTTCAGGCAGATGAAGAAGGTGGAGTTTTTGTTGAGATTGGTGATGACAGTCTTGCAGTTAATGCAGCAATTGCTCCCGGTGTGATTAAAGAGATACCTATTAAAAGATGGCGCAAAATGGAACAGGAAGAAACAATAAAACTGCCTTCAAAACAGAGAATAATTGCCCTTGATGGAGAAAGAGAACTTTCGGTTAAAAAAACAGAAAAGCTGGAAGTTAAGCTGAGCTATGCACCGGTCAGATTTGTAGATTATAAAGATGTACTTGCTCTGGCTGATGAAAAGAAAATGCTGGAGGTGTAAGAATGGACCTTGAAGAACTGGCAGAAGGGTATGAAGATTGGTACACAACTGACAGAGGAGAATATGTCGGTGAAAATGAATATAAATGTCTTAAAAAACATATTGGCAGATGTGCAGGTAAAAAAATAATAGAACTTGGCTGTGGAACAGGATATTTTCTGCGCCGATTTGCTGTCAGAGCAGAAGAAGCGGTGGGATTTGATTTAACCAAAAAAATGCTCAAAGTGGGGAAAAAGCTGGCTGAAGATGCTGAAATAAATATTGAGTTTATAAAAGGAGATGTTACTAAAAAACTGCCATTTCCTGATAATTATTTTGATATAGTCTATTCAAATTCTATGATAGAATTTATAGATGAAGATAAGATAGAAGAAGTAATCAAAGAAATGTGGAGGATTTTAAAAAAGGATGGAAAGCTTGTTATTGGAGTTTTAAATAAAGAGAGCACCTGGGCCTATAAGAGAAAAGCAGAAAGTTTAGAAAAAGAATCTATTTTTACTGAAAGTAAATTTTATACCTGGGAAGAGCTGGAATCACTTCTGTCTAAATATGGTAATGCAGAAATGGAATCCACCCTTTTTGTTCCACCTTATTTTGAGAAAGCAGAAGATTTTGGCTGGTTTAAATCTCTGGAAGATGAATTTGCGGCCAGATTCCCCAAAAGAGGTGCTCTGCTTGTTGGAAGTGTAGAGAAAAAGGAGGATTTTGATGGCTAATGAACTGGTAATGCCCAAACTTGGTTTAACAATGGAAGAAGGGACTATTGTAAAATGGTATCTTTCTGAAGGAGATAAATTCCAAAAAGGAGACTTTATATTTTCAGTTGAAACAGAAAAACTGACAAATGATGTCGAAGCAAATGAAGACGGAGAAATAGTAGAGATTCTGGTTGGAGAAGGTGAAACAGTAAAGGTAAAAACACCGGTTGCAAGACTTGTCGGTTGGGAAGAGGATGAATCATCTAAAAAACCAGAAAAAGAAGATAAGGTAGAACCGGAATCTAAAAAAGAAAAAGCTGCAAAAAAAGATAAATCATCTGGTAAAGAAAGAAAAAGCGGAAGAGTAATGGTAGCTCCAAAAGCGCGGAAAATAGCAGCGGATAATGATATTAAACTTGAAGATGCTGCTGAAGCTCTCAATAAAGACCGCCTGAGTGTTGCAGATATAGAAAAATATCTGGCAGATGTCGAAAAAGAAAATAAAACTGCTAAAAAAGAAAAGAAAGCTCCAAAAGAAAGTGGAATGAGAAATGTAATAGCACGAAGGCTGACAGAAAGCTGGAGGGCTCCACACATATATCTGAATCGAGAAATTGAAGTTGATGAACTTCTCTTTTTGAAGGAAACTCTCAAAGAAAAAGGAAGAGATATTTCGTTTAATGATTTAATTTCTTATGTGACAGTTAAAGCATTAGAAGAAACGGAAAAATTAAACATGGTGGTAGATGAAGAAGGAAGAGGAACTATTTCCGATACAGTCAATTTAGGACTGGCAGTAGCGGTAGAGGAAGGTCTGCTGGTACCTGTAGTAAAAAATGCAGAAGATATGAGTCTAAAACAGCTGGCCAAAAAAAGTAAAGACCTGATTACAAGAACCAGAGAAAACAGGCTGAATCTGGATGAACTGGAAGGTGGAACATTTACAATAACAAATCTAGGTATGTTTGGTATAGATGAATTTACGGCAATTATTAATCCACCTCAGGCAGCAATTCTTGCTGTAGGAACTATCAAGAACAGATTATATCTTAATGATGAAGGTCTGGTGAGGGAGAAGCGGGTTATCAACTTCACCCTTGGTGTTGACCACAGAGCTGTTGATGGAGCGGCCGGTGCGGAGTTTATGCAGAAATTTGCTGAATTTGTAGAAGATCCCTATCTGATGTTTTAGTCATTAAAATTAGGATGTTGAATTGTAAAATGAGCATATAATCTACAAAAATAGAATATTTAAAATAAAACATTTAAATTTAGTAAGAAAATTGGTTATCTGGATCATTATTTGATTCATTAGATAATAAGATATTTAAGTTATAAAATCAATCTCCCCTTTAGACAGACAGCTTTTGTGTCTCCGGGGGAGATTTTTTTATAAACTGACAGTATATTTTTCA
>CAZLIW010000303.1:0-2673 GCA_964559325.1 uncultured Halanaerobium sp.
CAACTTTGAGTATATAATCTAAATTACTGTTTTTAAGTGCAGTTTTAAAAACAGGTTTGCCGGTCGGATTAATTCTCTCTCCAACCACATTTACACCGTCAAGATTAACATACTGTGAGGGTGAGCAGACTGAACTCTCTTTGATTATTTTTCGACTCTTAACTTTTTTATTTTTTAGATTCTCTGCAATAAGAGAGATAAAGTTTTCATCTGTACCACAGCAGCCTCCAACAACAGCCAGGCCTCTTTTATAAAGATTTGCTAAAGGCTTAAAATATTCTTCTGGTGAAATCTTAAAAACTGTTTTCCCATCTTCTACAACAGGAAGACCGGCATTTGCCTGCATAATTACCGGAATTTCTGAATATCTCAGCACTTCCTCCACCAGTGGTTTCAGTTTTTTCGGTCCAAGTGAACAGTTTAAACCTAATGCATCTACACCCAGTCCTTCAAGTACAGAGATCATAGAGTGAATACTGCCCCCGGTGAAAGTCCTGCCGTTTTCTTCAAAGGTCATTGTACAGAAGACAGGTAGATCAGAATTTTCCTTAGCTGCAAGAACAGCAGCCTTTGCTTCATATAGGTCAGCAATGGTTTCTATATGTATGAGATCTGCTCCTGCTTCATCCCCTGCTTTAACCTGCTGTTTAAAAAGATGATATGCTTCATCAAAAGTTAAACTTCCCATCGGTTCAAGAAGTTCTCCTAAAGGTCCAATATCGAGGGCAACCAGAGCATCTGCAGCACTTTCTTCTACAGCTCTGCAGGCATTGCTTACTGCTGCTCTAATAATTTCCTCTACAGAATAATCAACTTCATTCATCTTTAAAGCATTTGCTCCAAAAGTGTTGGTGGTTAAAATCTCGGCCCCAACCTTTAAATAGCTTTTATGTATGTCAACTATTTCTTCAGTTTTTTCTATATTTAATACTTCCGGCAGTTCTCCTGCCTTCAGTCCTCTCTGCTGTAGTACAGTACCCATTGCTCCATCAAAAATTATTATTTCTTTCCCCAATCTATTTTTTAGCTCCACAGTAGATCCCCTTTCTCCTCAGTTCACAATCATTATATAAATTACACTGACTGCAGTGTCTTTTTTCGAATTCTAGATCTCTATTTTTACTGTTAAATTCTCCTCTATCATTAAAACCGCCTATATTATTAAATTCTCTATCTCTTGCTGTTTTTTCTGTTAGTACACCTATTACAGCAGTAACTGATTTATTGGGCTGCAGCATATTATATTTAGAAGCTGTTAAACCGATTTTTTTGGGAGCATTCAGTATTCTCAAAAGCTCTTTCTGAACTTCTGTACTTAGATCACCATAGCCCGGACTGTAGCGGAAGGTAATGTCTTTATACCCCTCACTTAGTGCTTTCCTTTTTATTTCAGCTTCTACTTTATCACATCCTTCTTCAACTGCTGCTGTGGAACAGGCATCAAAGATTACTGCTTTTGTAACAGAAGTTTTATCATAAAGTGATATCTTTTTATCAATTTGAACACCAAGAGTAACTGCCATTAAATATACTTCTGGTGATTTTTTTAAATGTTTTTTTATGCTTTTTCCTTTTAATGTAAGAGTTGTATTTAATATTTTTATTCCTTTTTCAGAAATTTCTGCCGGGAATTTTTTATATAAATAACGAAAATCAATCAAATCTTTTACCTCTGCAGATGATTCACTGATTAACTGCATAATATTTTCATCTTTTAAATCTTTAGATGTCTGCAGATACCTCAATACTTCAGATCTGTCTATTTCAAATTTCATTACCTCATCCAACCTTTTTGTGATTTATATGCTTTAATAATGAACCAACAGCTTCTTTGATTTTTCTTGCTACAAAAGGATTGTTCATTGTATAAAGATGGATTCCATCTGCACCACTGGATATTAAATCTACAATCTGTTCTACAGCATATGCTATCCCGGCATCCCTCAGTGCTTCAGAATTATCCTGATATTTAATAAGTATCTTTTTAAATTTTTCGGGAAAATATGCATCTGATAATTCAATTATTCTTCCTACCTGTTTTTTGTTAATAACAGGCATAATACCTGCTTCAACAGGTATCTCAATCCCTTTTTTTCTTATTTTACTGATAAAATTATAAAAAATTTGATTATCAAAAAACATCTGAGTTATCAAATAATCGACTCCATAATCAACTTTATGTTTCAGATATTCAATATCTTCTGCCAGATCTTCTGTTTCTAGATGCCCTTCAGGATAAGAAGCAGCAGCCACTCCAAAATCTCCACTGTTATTAACATAATCGACCAACTGATATGCATAATTATAATCCCCGGTCTGACCGCCATTGAGTGGTTTATCTCCTCTTAAGGCCAAAATATTTTCTATCTTATTGGACCTCAATCTTTCCAAAATATTATCTATATTTTCTCTGCTAGAATTGATACAGGTCAAATGAGCCAGAGGTTCTACTCCATATTTTTCTTTTAATAAAGATGAAATTTCACAGGTTCTATTATTATTTACTCCTCCACCTGCACCATAAGTAACACTCATATAATCAGGTTCAATTTGCTTAAATTCTTCCAGCACCTTATATATAGTTTCAACAGGCATATCATATTTTGGTGGGAAAATCTCCAGTGAAAATACCACCTCTTTTTCTGAAAAAATATTTTTAATTTTCATTTTACC
>CAZLIW010000304.1:0-1820 GCA_964559325.1 uncultured Halanaerobium sp.
TCTGCTGCTAAAATCTTTATATTTTCCATGATTGATGCTGTTGAACAGCCTGCCTCCTTTAGATATTAATTAAAATTAATGCCACTATAGTCATCAAAATTGAAGCCCACTCTTTTACCCTGAGTTTTTCACCAAAGAAAAAATAACCGGCTGCAGTGATTAAAACTATGCTGCCCGCACTGAATATTGGAAAGACAACCGCTGTTTTTAGGTAATTCAAAGCACTGATTAAAAAAAATGAGGAAAATAGATTTGGTATACCTACTGCAAGTCCGGTCAGCAGTTCAGATTTTTTTGGTAATCGTTTAACTTTTTTAAGGCTGTAGAAAAAGCTGATTAGAAAAGCTGAAAAGAAAACCCAGAATAAAAATAATACCTTGTAATCAACCAGGGCATATTTTTGAAATATCTTGTTGCTGAACTCTGCAATTCCCCCGTAAAGAAAAAGAAAGATTAAATTTAGCCTCAATGCCTGATGCCAGTTCTTATTGAAGGGAAAATTGACCAGAATAATTGAGGTAATAGCCAGCAGGATTCCGATCCACTGTAAGTCTTCCGGATATTCCCGCCAGATGATGATGGCAAAAAGCATTGGGATTAATATTCCCAGCTTACCGAAGGTTCCGGCAAGGCTGGCCCCATTTTCGCGAACACTCTTTTGGTAATAGATAAATGAAGTAAAGAAAAATATACCGGCAATTAGACCAACCACTGTGGCCCACTGCTGACTGGACTGAGCTGAAAATACTCCTTCTCCTCTAAATATAACCGGACTGAAACTGGCTTTAAAATCACCGTAATTAAAGTCAAAAAATTTAATGCCCTGATTAAAAATTAATATTAATGAAACTGAAGCCGCCATAAAATAATTGGCTGAAGTAATTATATATCTGTTTAAATTATTCGATTCGCTAAATTTAAAAATTAAGGCAATTGATGAACTGCATAAGACTGCTAAAAACAAATATATCAAAGACTACACTTCCTTTTCTGATTTAAATTATTTATACAATTTATATTTTGCTAAAAATCGGAGTAGGATCAAATATCTTGAACTTCACTGCAAAATATTAATCTAATCATTAATTTTTAATAAAGACAAATAATCTGCAGAAATTTTATCTGTTAGGTAAATATCTTCCACTGTTTTGTAAAAATTCTGTCCCTCATGAAAAGCTTTTTGAGCCTCTATTTTAAAAATCACCGGCTGCTCCGTTCTCCGGTAGGCAACTTTTTTTGCTTCTTTGATTCCAATACTTAAATGAACATAGTTTCTCCCCATTGGATTCAAACCATCAGACAGTATTTTATTTTTTGCTTTAGGTGTTGTGCCGTGATAAAGAATCTGAGGTGGTTTTACTGCCTGATAATCGGGGTTAACTCCTTCTATACTGTGGCCGTAGTTGGCTCTAATTCTATCTTTAGCATCTAAAAAGCTGAATCGTCCTTTAGAATCATTTTTTACTAATTGAATCAGATCAGATTTAGTAATATCTTTAAATTTATTCTGCAGAGCGGACAAAAGTTTATCAGTTTTAACTGAAGCATCTGCTGCCAGTTTTAAGTCAAAATCTTCAGGATGATGGCGCAAAATATAAGAAACTGTTTTAGATAGCTTGGTTTTATTCATTATATATCACCCTTCAAAAAATTAAAGCAATTAAATTTAACATCAGAAAGAGAATTATTATTATTTTTGCGATCTGTGCCAGGTAAAAAGAAATACTTTTACCCTGATCACTGCTGTTTATTTCCTGTTCTTCTATTTCTTCATTTTCGTGATATGCTTCTAAATTCAAATCACTTAGGAGTTCTCTGGC
>CAZLIW010000304.1:1830-2645 GCA_964559325.1 uncultured Halanaerobium sp.
CTGCTGATTATTTTCTGACTTTCCTGTTCCATTTCTTCATTTTCATAATCTGATTCTAATCCATGATCTGATTCTAAATTTAAACCATTAAGGAGTTCTCGGGCTTCCTTATAATCATCTTCTGCCACATAAAGTTCCACATTATAGGCAGAATATCCCATATAGATTACACTATATCCGCCAAATTCATCATGGCGGACAATTACCTCTATATTGCTGTCATTCAGAAGTGCTTCTATCATTTCTGCTTCTCTGACACCGGTTGTTATTAAATGCTGGAGTTTAAATTCAGTCATTGGCTTATTAACTCCTTAATTTTTTTAAAATACTTTCTCAATTTAAAGAAAATCTTCTTCTAAGTCATCTTCAGTTAAAACTTCAATTCCATTTTCTATTAACAATTCTGCTGTAAGACCATTTCCTTTTATTAAATTGCCGCTAAAAGTTCCATCATATATCTTGCCATAGCCGCAGGAAGGACTTCTCTGCTGCAGTAATGCTTTTTTAGCCTCAACAATTCCGGCAATTTTTAAGGTTTTTTCTGCTCCAAGTTTAAATTCAGCAGTAACATCCCGTCCTTTTTCAGTGACAACTTTTTTGTTTCCCTGCTGATCAATAACAATTTCTGAAGGATCTCTGGGAGTATCCAGTCCTCCAAGCACTTCCGGACAGACAGGCACAGCTTTTCCTGATTTGACTAAAGCTGCTGCGGTTTTATTCAAATTATTTTTCCCATCATAACGACAGTTAATTCCTGCCAGACAGGCACTTACAATATACATATATTTATCACCTTCATTTCTATGCATCTTATT
>CAZLIW010000305.1:0-2631 GCA_964559325.1 uncultured Halanaerobium sp.
TTTCAGCTGCTTCCATACAGCTGATAAATTTTCTATTATATCTCCTGCAGTCATATAGTATTCCGTATATTTTTCTACTGCTTTTTCACCTGCTTTTCCATGTACATAAGCTGCCAGAACTGCTGAAGAAAAAATCTCCGTCTGCTGAGAAGCCAGTCCTGCAGCAATACCTGTAAGAACATCACCACTACCTGCAGTAGCCATACCATCTGTACCTGTTATATTAATATATGTTTCTCCATCAGGAGAAGATATGACAGTTGAAGCACCTTTAAGTATTAAATTAACTCCATATTCAGCAGTAAATTTATCTGCAGTTTCAATTCTATTTTTATTTATTTCCGCTGCTGTTTTTCCAAGCAATCTGGCCATTTCTCCCGGATGTGGTGTTAAAAGAATCTCTCCTTTGCATTTTTTCAGTATAGATGGATTTATTATAGAATTAATACCATCAGCATCAATTATAAGTGGTTTCGAAATACCGGTTATTAATTTCTGCATAATTTTCTGAGTATTTTTACTGCTTCCCATTCCCGGGCCAGCCACAACCAAATCAGCAGTTTCCGCTGCTGCCAATATACTATCCAGAGCTGCCGCATCTATAATATTATCACTGCTTTTTAATGGAATTACAACAAGTTCTCTACTTAAAGATCCACAGATTCCAGCAGCAGTTTCCGGTACAGCAATATAAACCAGTCCTGCACCAGTGCGGAGACAGGATTCGCCACATAAAACAGCTGCACCTTCCATCCCCATTTTTCCACCAATAATTAGTACTTTACCAAAACTACCTTTATGACCATCCCTCTTCCGCTCCGGAAGAAGTGTTAAAGCCTCTTTATCAGATAATACTTTTAAATTTGAACTGTGTTTTCTTATCACCTTATCAGCAATACCAATATCAGCTACACGAATTTTACCTGAATATTCCCTACCCGGGAATAATAATAATCCTCTTTTATATGCTGCCATTGTCACTGTAAATAATGCTTTAACAGCTCTACCACATATCTCTCCAGTTTGTCCATTTATTCCTGACGGTATATCAATCGAAAGAACAGGAGAACTGCTTTCATTCATTACATCAATTAAATCTCTATAAATACCTCTAACTTCTCCTTTTATACCTGTACCGAGAAGAGCATCGATTATAAGATCAGAATTTTTTATTTTTAAGGCATTACTATTATTTAAACTGCCGGTTATCTGACAAATGTCAACTCCGCGTTTTTTTAATATAGAATAATTTTTAGCTGTTACACCCTGCAGATCATCCTCTTCTGCAGCAAGGTAAACCTTAACTTTATATCCCCACTGGTGAAGAAATCTGGCTGCAGTAAGACCATCTCCTCCATTATTACCCTTACCTGCTGCAATTGAAATAATTCTTTTGTCTTTCTGAAGGCTGCAGTCATTAACACTGACAAGTATTTCATCTGCATATTCGGCAGCAGAGAGTCCTGCAGACTCCATAAGTAAAATCTCCGGAAAACCATTTTCTATAGTTTCTCTATCACATTCAGCCATTTCGGATGGTGTTAAAATATACATTTAATCTTCTCCCTCCAGAATAACCTGGGCTATACTGTAGTTTTGTTCATGTGAAATGCTGACAAATATTTTTTTTACACCGTTTAAAGCAGCTAGTTCAGCAGCATTACCTCTAAAATTAATTTCTGGTTTTCCCAGTCCACTGTGAACTATTTCTATATCATGCCAGCTGTTGTCCCTCAATCCGGTACCCAGTGCCTTTAAAGCTGCTTCTTTTGCTGCATACCTTGCTGCAAAACAGCTTACATATTGTGCCTTATCTTTACAGTAGGCAGCTTCAGATAGCAAAAATATCTTTTCAATAAATCTGTCTCCATATTTTTTTATCAATTTCTCTATCCGCTGATTTTCTACAATATCAACACCTGTACCAATTATCATTTTGCTGATCCTTTCCAAAACTTCTTTATTTATAAAATAACCAATCCTTCTTTTATTATAATAAATTAAGGCAATAAATGCAAAACCCGGGCCAGACTCGACCCGGGTTTGTTAATCTAAGATATATTTATTACTCTACAGTAACACTTTTTGCTAAATTGCGCGGCTGATCAATATCCCTCTCACATATAAGAGCTGTATAATATGCCAGAAGCTGCATCGGCACAACAGCGAGCAGTCCGGCAAAATAGTCATCTACCTCCGGCAATTCAACAACTTCATCAACAGTATCTTCATCATAACTGTTCCCCGCCGAAGTAATTAGAAGTGTTTCTGCTCCTCTGGATTTAACTTCTTTTAAATTGCTGAATAATTTAGCAAAAAGTCTTTTCCGCAAAGCAATTGATATTACCGGTACTCCTTCTTCCACAAGAGCAAGTGTACCGTGCTTTAATTCTCCAGCCGGATATGCTTCAGAATGTATATAAGAAATCTCCTTCAGCTTCAGTGCACCTTCTAAAGCCAGTGCATAATCAGTATTCCGACCAATAAAAAATATATGTGCTTTTTCTGCATATTTTTCTGCAATTTTCTTTATTTTTTCTTCAGTATTGTCTATTACCAGCCTCATCAGTTCAGGTAATTTTATTAACTCATCTGTTAATTTTTTTAGCTCTTTTTTTCTTAAATCATCTT
>CAZLIW010000306.1:0-2612 GCA_964559325.1 uncultured Halanaerobium sp.
TTATTATACCAGCTGTTATAGAATATCTGAACCGGCTTCGTACAACTCCCCCAATGTCAGTATTTTGAGAAGATGCAGAACATATAGTTGTATCAGATAATGGAGCAAGATTATCACCAAAAGCTCCTCCACCAACTATTGCGCCTGCCAATACAGCCGGGGCTGCCCCCAACATAACTCCAGCAGGATATAAAACAGAAATTCCAGCAATAATTGCGCCAAATCCCGTTCCAGCGGCAGTTGCAAATAAAGCACTTGCAAAAAAAGAAACAATTACAAACATCCGCCCTTGTAGTCCAATATTATAAGCTGCCCAAATAATTCCATCAACCAGCGAAGTTGCCTGTAGCAGCTGTCCAAAAAGACCTGCAAAAATCCAGGCAGCAACTGGCACAATAGCAATTGGACTTGCCATACCATCAATAATTGTTTGCGAATACTTATTTTTTTCTTTTGCAAAAAGAAAGGCAATCATAATTCCCATAACCGCACCAACCCACATACCTTTTACATCTGGTGCCTTCATAATTGATATAGCTAAAGCAAATATAATAAAAATTAGAAATGGCAAAAAAGAAACTAATTTACCGCCATAAAAATTTATTTTTTTCTCTTCAGCAATATCTAAAAACGTGTTTTCTGCCATGATATATCCTCCTATTGAATTATTTTAATTTCTCTAATTTTTGTTTAACAAATTCAGCATCTTCTTTAATTTCTTCAGCTAAAAATAAAATTTCTTCTTCAGAAAGATCATCAATACCAGAATCTGAAATAGCATTTTTTAAATATGACATTTTTATTTTATTTAAATCAAGATCTTTAGCCTTTACCATATATGGATTTTCTGGAATAATAATATTTTTTCCTGGAACTTGTTCTTCAGGATTACCTTTTCTTATTTCTATATTATTTTCTTCTCTTGCAAATGTCAGCTGAGCTGTAACATGTTTTCCAGCACCAGTATATTCTGTTTCCTGAACAACTATCACTTCATCTTCATTCATTTCCTGTGCCAGAGAAAATGCTGTCGCAAGTGAAGTATTACCAGCTGGTCCTCTTTCCATTCCTTCTAGCTGAGAAAGAGCTTCCGTAATATAAAAAACTTCTCCCTGACTTATTGTTACATAGCGATCAATATATCTTAAAGGACGAGCTGCATTAAATGGAACATCAGATCGATCTGGTTTTGTAGCAAAAGGAATACCAAAACCTGTATGTCCTGTAGTAAATGATTTTTTATTAAAGTCTTCATCACTTGCCATATGAAGACCCGATAAATCAACACTTGAAGCAATAATTTCAGTGTTTTTAGCACCAGCTTTTTTTATTCCTCTAGCAGTACCTGTTAGATTACCTCCACCTGCATTTGTAATAACAACTGCATCAGGATTTTTGCCTATTTTTTCTTTAATATCATTAACTAGTTCATAACCTAGTGGTTCTACACCTTTAATTGCAAATGGTGTATAAAGGGAAGCATTAAAATAATTTGTTTCATCCAGTACTTCCAAAAATGTTGAAAATAATTCTGGACCCACAGTTAACTGCATTACTTCTGATCCATATGTCTCACACTTTCTGCCTTTTTCAAGAATTTCTGGCTGTCCATAACCTCGACTATCAAAAACTTCCTGAACAATGATTGATTTCATATTTCTCATATTACACTGTGAGGCAACAGCAGCACCATAATTTCCACTTGTTGCAGCTACAGCACCTTTATATCCTTTTTTTTCAGCATGATAAATATTTATTAGTGCTCTGCGTGCTTTATAACTGCCAGAAGGATTAGCGGCTTCATCTTTAAGAAATATTCTTGCTCCTTTTCCTTCAGAAGACATCTTTTTTACAGCTTTATTTAAGTTTTTCAATTCAATTAGTGGAGTTTGACCTACTTTCGAATCAACCTGAATTTTCAGTAATTCTTCCATTGAATAATCAGCTGTATTCATTAATTTTTCATAATCAAAGCTAATACCCTCTTTTTTGAAAAGATCATAATCAAGCCCCAAAGATTTTTTCATAATCTCATTTTTTTTGCTCATTATTTGATTATAACTCATTCCACCCATTATTCTGCACCTCCATTAATAATTTTTCTGAATTCTTTACCAACAGAAAATAATTCAGGTATTGGACGACCAAAGTCATGTTTATATTTAGGATTTTCTGCTATCAATTTCCCAGTAACTTTTCTTCCAATAATAGTTTTTACAACAACTTCTTCTCCAATATCTGCATCTTCCTGTAGATATCCTTTAACCCAAAGCTTTAAAGAAACTTTTTTTGTTTCTTCCGGTAAATTAGGTGATCTTTCTTCCGGATTTAGTAATATACTTTCAATCTGAACCCAAGAACCTTTTTTAACAACAGACATTTTAAACCCTCCTTCAAGATTTTCAACCAATATAATAATTATGCAAAATATATTCCAAAAAATCTGAAAATAGCCGGATGATGCTGAATGTTTAACTTTTATACAATTATGAATGCTAAAAACATTTAATATAATAAAGACAAAAAAATCTACCTCCTAAATTAACAAAAAAAAATACACAATGTAAAGTATAATTCACATTGTGTGTAAAAAAAATTTCACACTATTTTTT
>CAZLIW010000307.1:0-2598 GCA_964559325.1 uncultured Halanaerobium sp.
AATCCTTCATAAACATACGAAAATATGCATCTAAAAGAATCTTTTTCCAGTTTCAAATCCTATTAAATGAGAACGGTATCAATAATATTTCAACCAAAAATGGTCATAACAGGTAAACTAAAAAAAGCCCCATTTGGGGGCTTTTAAGTCTGAGTTAAAAAGTAAATATTAATCTCAATCCAAAAATTAATTAAATCTTGAATAAATATTATTGACGCTTTGCTGGACAAACTCATCTGTTTTTCTGCTGATAAAATATATAACTAAGTGAAAGTGATTTTTCTTTATTCTAACATACCGTGCAGTATACTTGATGCAATACTAATAATCACAGAACCAACTATCGCAGAAAATAATCCCTGAACTATAAAACCAGGTACTAAAATAGCAGTTAATGCAAGCATGATCCCGTTTACCACCAGCAAAAATAGACCAAATGTTAAAATTGTAAAGGGAATTGTTAAAATAGTAAAGATAGGGCGCAAAAAACCATTGATAAATCCTAGTACAATTGCTGCAAAAAATCCTGCCCAGATACTTGTTACAGTAATACCCGGCAAGAGATAAGCTGCCAGCAGTAAAGCTAACATCGTTGTCAATACTTTAGCAAAAAATTGGGACATTTCTATCTCTCCTCATTTTTTGAATTTAACACTCCAATATACATAATTCGACAGTTTGCAATCTTTTCCTGCATAAAGGAAAAATGTTTTTAAGCATATTTTAAAGTAGCAATAGTGATAGAATGAAAGTCTGCTCGCAATCCTCGAGGGCTTGTCCCGAGGAGGGTCAATCTTTTCTTCCAAATCAAAGTGAATTAGAAAATGTTGAAGCCGCTGCAGTTGAAAATGAACCTTTGCTTTCTACTTCTCTTCATTCTGAGTTAACAAATAATAGCAGTTTACATAAATTTTTGTTGACAAAATCACTCTACTATAATATAATATAAATCAAAGTAAAGTAGTCAAGTTTATTGGGGAGGTTCTTATGAAGATTTATAATGATATTACAGAATTAATTGGCAGTACACCTGTCGTCAGATTAAATAAGATCACAGCTGACAATGATGCAGAGGTTTTTTTAAAACTGGAAAGTTTTAATCCCGGTGGAAGTATTAAGGACAGAATAGCATATAACATGATAATTGAAGCAGAAAAATCCGGAGAGTTGAAAAAAGGCGGAACCATTGTTGAGCCGACAAGTGGTAATACTGGTATTGGACTGGCTATGGTCGGGGCTGCCAGAGGCTATAAGGTGATATTAACAATGCCCGAATCCATGAGTAGTGAAAGAAGGAAACTTTTAAAAGCTTATGGAGCAGAACTTGTCCTGACCCCTGCAGCTGAAGGTATGAATGGAGCTATTGCCAGAGCTGAAGAGATAGCTGCTGAAAGAGGTGGCTTTATTCCCGGTCAATTTGAAAACCCTGCCAACCCGGAAATTCATCAGATTACAACAGCTAAAGAAATAATCACAGCAGTTGACGGTCATCTGGACTATTTTGTTGCAGGTGTCGGCACAGGTGGTACTATCACAGGTACAGGAAAAACTCTTAAGGACATGATTAAAAATATAAAAATTGTTGCTGTAGAACCAAAAAACTCTGCTGTTATCTCTGGAGAACAGGCCGGATCACATAAAATACAGGGTATTGGTGCCGGATTTATACCGGGAGTGCTTAATAAAAATTTAATTGATCTAATAGAAAAAGTTAGTGATGAACAAGCATTTGAAACCTCTAGAAAGTTAGCAGTTGAAGAAGGAATTTTTGTTGGTATTTCTTCTGGTGCAGCCGTGTCAGCCGCCTTAAGGATTGCTGAAAGAATTGATAAGGATAAAAGAATCCTTGTTATAGCACCTGATAGTGGTGAAAGATATTTAAGTACAGATATTTACTCATAGAAATCACCCGATAAACTGATATATTAATTTTCCCCTGTGAAAGCCCTGATGGCTCCCCACCGTCAGGGCTTAATTTTTTATATAAAAAAAGAGAACAACTTTTAGACTGCTGCTCTCTCACGGTTTTTTATTTTTTATCAAAACTCAGAAAAACATAAATCAAATATTAATTTAAATAAGGATAACCATCATTCACAGCTAAATCAATATTCCAGGTGTTTACAAAATCCCAGCCAACATAATTACCTGGATCTTTCATTTCTAGTGTTGTGAGTCCAGTACCGCCATCAGAAGAAGTTTGTCCTGATGTATCTTTATCCCAATAGCTTGATGTATCTACACTTCCACCACTGTTATAACCGACCAACCCTCCGATAAAATTATTATTATCAGCTGTAATATATCCAGCTGCATAACTTTTTTCTATGCTCCCTGAATTAATATTATAGCCAACAAGTCCTCCCACTGAATCATAGGCATGTACATCTCCTAATGCATAACTATTAGAAATATTACCTCCATCGTTAATGCCAACTAGACCTCCAGAATTATATCCATCAGAAATAATGATTCCCTCTGAATAACTTCTTATTATACTTCCAGAGTTAATTCCTGCTAATCCTCCTGAATCTTCAAAGGCGCTTATTTGACCTGTACTATAACTATCTGTAATAATCCCTGCATTATTGCCAACTA
>CAZLIW010000308.1:0-2585 GCA_964559325.1 uncultured Halanaerobium sp.
AGTATTATAAATAGGATTTAAAATCTCATTATTTAAACCCATTTTTGTTAATGCTTTTACTTCACTCTTTTCTAAAATATTATTCCAAAAAGAATTTTCATTAATACTCTTTCTTAAAGTTAATTTCGGCTCTTCTGAATTTAATATATTTTTAATGTGATCATTTTCATATTTTGCAGTATTTAATTCATCTCTTAAATTTTCAATTTTTTTGCTATAATTATTAACAAGATTTCTTTGAATATCAAATCTATCATTTAAAAACTGTAAATCATTTTTTTTCTTAAAATCCAAAAGTTTATTTTGGGCTTTAAGATAATTATTTCTGGCAGCTATATTATTTTCTTCTATCTTTTCTGATGTACTTAAATCCCCAGCAAATAAATCGTTTTCTTGCATTTGGCTAAGCTCGTTTTGTAAACTTAATTTATCAGCCTCTTTTTGAATAATTTGTTCTTTTAACGATATAATCTTGTCAATATATTGATTGTCATATTTTATTTCTAAATCTGATAATTTTTGAAGATAATTATTATATTTATTTTTTTCTGAAGCAATTTTTTCTTCTAAGATAAAAATATTATTATCACTTTTAAATTCTAATAACTCTTTTTTCTTTTGCAGATAATTATCTGCAGCATTTAAGTTATTATTTGCACTAAACTCTCCAGATAATTCCTCTGCCCAACTATTTTTTTCTTCCATATCAGATATTTGACTGTTTAAAGTTTCTATTTTTTTTAATTCTAACCCTAAACTACTTTCTAAATTTACAATATTTTTGTTTACTTTTGTAAGTTTATTTTCCTTATTTGATAATCTTTTCTCTAATAAATTAAGCCTGTTTTCTTTTTTGAAAACTAATAGTTCTTCTTTTATTTTATTTAATTTTTTCTCCGTTTCAGAAAATTGTTCCTGAATAACTGTAGAAACTTCTTTTACTTCACTACTCCTTATTTCACGACTTACTTCAATAAATTCTTCTGCCCATCTATTGGCAATTTTCGCCGCTATTTCGGAATCCTTGCTTTTTACTTTTAATTCAATCAAAGGTGTATCTGATTTTCTTTCATACTCTTCATTTTCTGAAGAGTGAATCTCTATATCAATCATATTTTCTAAATTACTTATTGTTAATTTTTTTTCCTTTTTATTTTTCAAATCTAATTTATCAATTATATTTTGCATTATTGAATCAGTAGTAGCCAGGTTCCTATATGTATCTAAAGAAAAAGTATCTACTTCTAAAGAAGTTGTATACCGCGGCGGTAAAATAAGCAGTGTTGATTTTGCTTCATAAACTGGATCAGTTAGAAAAAAGCCATAAAAAAATGTCATTATTACTGCAGCAGCAAAAAGAGCAACAATAAACCATTTATGATTCCAGATCAGCATTATGTATTCTCTTAAATCTATTTCATATTCATCATAATAATTTTTTCTTTCCATATCATTCTTATTATCCAAACCAAACCCTCCATAATTTGCAAATATTTCTACGCATAATGTAGAATACATTATTTTTTATGTAATAACAAGTATTTCGACAAAAAATTATTTTTTTAGACTTGAAATGAAAAATCCCCGCATCTGCAGGGATTTAAAAGTTATTTATTAATAATATTTTGAAAATTACTCCTATTCTTTTTTCATAAATTCTTTAAAGAACACTATAAATACTCCCAGCATTAAGGCTAATACTCCTGCGATGGCCAGATTGAGTTTGACATTTGGGCTGACAGGATTTTCAGGTCGATATGGTGGATTGAGAACTATAATAGGATAATAATTATTGATTTCTTTCTTTACTTCCTGCATGGTATCTAAATACTTTTTTTTCATATTTTCAAGATTGTTTAATCTTTCATTAATATTTACAATTAGAAGCACCTGATTTGAATTTTCTATCTGAATTTCATTTAATATTTTATTTGTTTTATTAATCTGTTCTTCAATTCTATCTATTTCAGTATTTAACTCTTCTATGTAATCTTCTTTTTGTCTTATTAAATTTTTAAAGTCATCTTCTGACTTCATTTTATAATTATCAATCATCCCATCTGCTATTGATTTTGCTATCTGAGGATCAGAGTTTTTAACAGTTAATTCTAAGATCCCACCAAAAACATCTCCCTGCATTCCATTTTCTGTCATCTGTAAAGTGGATAAAATCTGAATATCAATATTATCATCTATATAGGATTGCAGATTTGATAAATTATAATCTATGTCTAATTTGTCGAAAACAGGAGAAATCATATCAGTACCTTTTAATAATTCTCCAGCTGTCTCTGTCTTACTGTAAGTACCCTGTAAACTTGAAAGTTTAATTTTAGCATTACTTTGATAAACTGGTGATATAATATAGATGCTGAACACAAAAGCAATTACAATAGCTGTTATACATAATCCACCAATAAACCACTTATTATTCCACAACAGCAGAATATACTCCCTTAAATCAATTTCGTATTCATCATAATATTTATTTTCTTCCCTGCAGTTCTCCTCCATCAAATCCCCCCTGTTTGTATTTAATTTAAATATATAAACTTCTAACTATATCAAAATATCAAAATTTTTTA
>CAZLIW010000309.1:0-2581 GCA_964559325.1 uncultured Halanaerobium sp.
TGTTAAATCAATATCCTGATGAAAAAGAAGAAAATCTTAATTTTATCAATAAAATTCTTAAAATAATAAATAAAAATTAGGAGGTTTTTAAAGTGTTTACTATTTCTTTTGATGATTCATTAAATAAGTTTATGGTAATGGTTAATAATCAGAATATAATTGAGCAGCTTAAATTAAAGAAAAGTTTTGAGCTTTTAAAAGATACAGGTGGTTATATAACTGGGTTAATTGATTATAATGATTTGGTTTTTAATATATAATATAAAGAAAGATATTTTAATGGTACTGTAACTTTTACTGGTAAATTTATTCCCTTAAATCAAAATTAAGATTTTGAAGAAAATTTTTTAATACTTTTTGATAAATTCATAAAATGAAAAACAGCTTACAGAAAAAATAAAAAAAATTAATTATAATCATTGTGAGGTGATTATAATGGTTGGAAGAACAGAATTGGCAACACTTGCTGGTGGATGTTTTTGGTGTTTAGAACCTATTTTTAAAAGTTTAAAAGGTGTAAAATCAGTAACTCCAGGTTACACTGGTGGATTAAAAGAATATCCGACATATAGAGAGGTAAGTTCTGGAAATACAGATCATGCAGAAGCTGTACAAATAAAATATAATCCAAGGAAAATAAAGTTTAAGGAAATTCTGGAGGTTTTTTTTAGTGTTCATAATCCAACTACATTAAATAAACAGGGGGCTGATATAGGACCTCAGTATAGATCTGCAATTTTTTACCATGATATAAAGCAAAAAAATATTACTGAAGGGATCATTGAAGAAATAGAAGCTGAAAAAATATGGGAAGATCCGATTGTTACAGAAATGAATGAATTTGAAGTTTTCTATCCGGCAGAAGACTATCATCATAATTATTATGAAAAAAATTCTTTTCAAAGTTACTGTCAGGTAGTAATAAATCCTAAATTATCTAAATTCAGACAAAGATTTAAAGATAAATTGGCTTGACAATAAATCATAAAATTGATAATCTATTCTTATAATTGTTATAAAATATATTTATAAATATTATAAAGGATGGATTTAGTTGCTTTTAGAAATGCATATGCATACAAAAAAATTTTCTCCTGATAGTGAATTGGATTTACTAAAAGGTATAAAATGGGCAAGGGAAATTGGATTAGATGGGCTCTGTATAACTGATCATGATTCTATGGGTTATAAAGAAAAAGCTCAAATAATAGCCAGAGAAATGGAATTCCCTTTATTTGTGGGTATTGAAGTTTTAAGTAATATAGGTGATATAGTTGTTTTTGGGTTAGAAAGTGCTCCAAAAGCAGGAATTAATATATTTGATCTGCTGGATGAGGTTGAATTAGTAAAAGGTGCAGCAATTGCTGCCCATCCATTCAGAAAATTTTCCGGGCTACAAAGAGCAATAAAAGATAATATATATGATTTAAAAGATAAACTTCATGGTTTGGAAGTTTTAAATGGTAATACTAAGTGTGAAGATAATTATACTGCTTCTCTGGCGGGGATTGATCTTCCTTTAGCATGTGGCGGAGGTAGTGATGCACATAGAGTTGAGGAAATAGGTAAATATGTAAGCTATTTCCCCAAAAATATTACCAGTGTTGCTGAATTAATAAAAGAAATAAGACGCGGAAATTTTTGTCCTGCAGTTAAAAAGAATAATGGTTATATTGTTTTAAATAATAAACGCGAAATATTGCAGTTTGCGAAATCTAATCTATATGATATAATAAACAGTACAGCTGGTTAAAACAGAATACTTAAACTACAGGAGTGTGGAAATTTATGCGATTTAGAAAAGGTTTTATTGTAATCACATTAGTGCTAATTATGCTATTATCTGTAACAGTTATGGCACAGGATACTCAGAAAGAACAGGAAGAAGAAATAGCTGCTACAGTTAATGGAGAAAAAATAACAGTGCAGCAGCTGAAGAACTTTGCTGGAATAGAATCTTTACTTATGCAGATGCTGAGAACAAATCAGGAATTTGCAGGATTTTTTCTGCAGAGTGAGGCCGGTAATCAGGTAATTGAAGATTATAGAGAAATGAAATTAAATCAAATTATTCTTAGTGAATTGGTTGCTCAGGAAACACAAAAAAGAGGAATGGCTCTTAATGATATGGAAAAAGATGAGATTTTTCAGAAGCAACTTGATGCTTTAATGTCTGAAAATGATAAAACTATGGAAGAGTTGACTACTGATATAGAAAAAGATTATGATTCAATGGAAGATTATAAAAATCAATTTATTAGTAGAAATGAAATGGGTCTTTTAGTAAGAAAGCTGAGAGAAGACATTATTTCAGATGTTACTGTGACAGATGAAGAAACTAAAGAATATTACAATAATAATAAAGATAACTTTAGAGTTCCAGAACAGAAAGAAGTAAGACATATAATTGTTGATGAAAAGCAAAAAGCAGAAGATATTCTTGCTCAGCTGAAAAATGGTGCTGATTTTGCAGAAATGGCAAAAGAGCATTCTACCGATGGTTCGGCAGAAAAAGGTGGCAATCTTGGTTATCTGGTAGCTAATCAGAGAGGTATGGATCCAGCATTTATGGCAGCAGCTA
>CAZLIW010000310.1:0-2570 GCA_964559325.1 uncultured Halanaerobium sp.
GCCAGTGATATGAAAGCTGGAGTAGCAGGTATCATGACAGCTTTTAAAGCAGCATCTAAATTAAAAGAATTGCCTGGTAAAATAATATTGATGCTGGTTCCAGATGAAGAAACCGGTGGGCACTGGGGAAGTGGATGGATATTAGAGACAGAAGATTTTGCTGCTGATGGATGCCTTGTTGCAGAGCCATCCAGACAGGATCCTACCATAGGACAAAAAGGTTCCTGCTGGATAAAACTTATTACACGTGGTATTCCCGGCCATGGCAGCCTTTCTCCAGCTGCCGGTGGAAATGCCATAAGAAAAATGAATAAAGCTATTGATATTTTATACGAAATATGGGAAAAAGAATGGGAAATGCCAGAAGAAATTGCAGAAATAATGGAAATTTCTAAACAATATTTACGGGACAATAAAGGTGGTGCAAATATAGAAAGAATTTTAGACCATGTTTCTGTAAATGTTGGTATTATAAAAGGTGGAGACAAAGTAAATAAAATTCCAGATTATTGTGAAGCAGAAGTTGATATGCGGCTGCCTTTTGGAGTTAAAGGTGAGGAAGTAATTGACTGGCTTAAAAATAGATTTTCAGACGAGAATTTGGAAGTTGAAATAGAGAGTTTGCGCTGGAATAGTGAAGCTAACTATACTCTTCCAGATGAAGATATAGTTAAATCTGTGCTGTGCTGTGCCAGAAAGATAAGTGGAGAAAATTCACAGGCAATGTTCCAGTGGGCTTCAAGTGATGCACGTTATTTTAGGATGAAGGATATACCAACAATTCAGTATGGCCCAGCAGAGCTGGAAGGTATACATTCTTATAATGAGAAAGTAAAAGTAAATGATATAAAATTATATACAAAAGCATATGGAGCCATTATAGTCGATTTCATGTTTTCATAATTAATTTTGTGCTTTTTATGTGACAGTTATTAATTAGCTCCTCAGATACTCCCTCTTAATAAATATTAATAATTTAGTATGATCCCCTTTCAGCATATAGAAAAAAATTTTCTGAATAATATGCAGGGGATCTTTTTTTCTAATAATTATTTATTTTCTTCAATCCATACAACTACATTATTGGGGACACAGACAAGTCTGGGGCCAACAGAATCAATAACTCCTATTTTTTCACATAATTTATGTGGGTCATCATCTGGAGCTTCTTCCATCCATATTTTTCCGTTGTGCATTGCAACTTTACTGATTCCGATTGGTCCCTTAACTTCAATTATTACAGGTTCATCTGCAAAACTTTTATCAAGTGATATTTTTTCAATTCTATTTTCCGCTCTTATAACAACTGTTTTATTTGTTTCAATTCTACTGTTAAACAGAGAAGTAATCCCGAAAAAAGGGATAAAAAACATTATAATGCTGATAAGCAGTACAAATATTATCAAAAACCAGTCATATTTTGTTGTATAAGTAAAAAGATTATTTTTCATATTACTGTATATTATCCTTTCATATAAAATTAATTTATTTGTGAAAATTATAATTTAAAGCAGGAACTTCAAACTTCATGTAAAAGTATATGATACAAAGGCTTTTTTTTCAACACTTATGTGAAAAAATTAACATAAAAAGCAAGTGATAGAGTGAAAGTCTGCTCGCAAACCTCGTGGGCTTGTCCCGAGTAGGGTCAAGGATTAATTGGAGCTGTAAAAAATGCACTGAAAAGTGCCGATTAAATAAAAATGTTAAATCAATAGTAAAGCCCGGCCTCTAAAATGAGGCCGGGCAAACAAGAAGGAAAGATCTCTCTATGTAAAAGCAGATGATCATCTGCTTTAATCAGGAAAAAAGAGCAGCTGGTTATTAACAGTGTAAATATATAATAGCACAGCAGTATTAAAGAATTATTAAAGTAAGATTAAAATTCAATTAGAATTCTCTTATTAAGAATGATTACTATCACTGATCTGCTGGGTTTTTTGGCAGATTTTTTACTTGACAAAATAACTCAGATTATATTATAATAAGATAGAATTGAAATTGAAAATCATTATCAATTAAATATTTTTTTAAATTTAATTTAGGTACTCCTAAAAGAGGTGTGATTATGAAGGAAGAAATTTTGCTGTCAAAATCACTTGAAGATTACCTTGAAGTGATTTTCCATTTAAGCAATAAAAATGGCTCGGCAAGAATTACAGATATTGCTTCAGATATGGAAGTTGCAGCATCAAGTGTAAATGAAATGATTGGTAAATTAAGTGTAAAAGGGCTGGTCAAACAGAAAAAGTATGGCCCGGTACTGCTGACAAAAAATGGTGCAGTCTATGCTAAAAAGATTGACTGTATTCATAAAATAATTTTCAAATTTTTGCATGAACTTCTGGGAGTTGAAAAAGAAACTGCCGATCATGATGCATGTTTAATTGAACACAATGTTAGTTATCAAACCGTAAGAAAATTAAATCAGTATTTGATAAAGCAAAATATTGTAGATGTAGACAATAGCTGTCTCAGTGAGGTTTTTGCTAACAATAAAGAGGGGGCAAAGAATATGGGAACAGACAATAAAAATTTAAATTTAAATCAGATAGATGTGGCTGCAGAAG
>CAZLIW010000311.1:0-2551 GCA_964559325.1 uncultured Halanaerobium sp.
TATAGATGCTTGATTTAGAGTAAAATGTTCGATTCCAGCTTCGGCTGTTTTATTCATGTTCTTTCTCTCCTTTACCAACACCATGCTGAGTTTCTATTACCATTCCTTCTTTAACCGGTGTTACACAAGTTCTAACATTTGGCTTTCCATCAACAATCATTGCACAATCTGTACACTGACCAATTCCGCAAAAAATTCCTCTGGGTTCTTTTCTTTTTACAGTATATCTATTTATTCTTATCCCATTAGCATGCAGAGCTGCTGCTATCATCTCACCTTTTTCTGCTTTTATTTTTTGACCATCAACTGTAATTTCTACCATATTATTTATTTTCTTATCTCCTAAAATAGGGTGACTTTCAATTCTTTTGTTCATCACAACATCTCTCCTTTTACATTTGTTTATCTTCCCAGCAAAAATCCTTCTGTAATTGGATCTTCTGGATCAATAACCCATCTATTAAGTCCAGTAACATAAGCCCTCCCAGTTATTTGAGGAACTACAGCTTCAAATTCTCCTACTTTTGTTGTAGTAATAACTTTTCCCTTAAATTTTGTATCAATAATACTTTCAAAAGTTAAAGATTCATTTAGTCCTATTTCATCTTTTGCATAAAATGCAGCGAGTCGAGATGATGTTCCTGTCCCACATGGGGAACGATCTATTGATCCAGGTGGAATAACTACAACATTTTTAGTATCACCATCTTCAGTACTTGGTTCACCACAAACCATTACATGAGTAGCTTCATTAATAAAATCTTTTTCTGGATGATAAATTTCTATCTGTTCATTAACAGCTTTTTTCACTAATTGAGCTTTTTCAATAATATTATTTGCATTTTCTGAAGTTAACTCAACTCCCAGATCTTTATTATCAACTAAAATATAATAATTACCACCATAAGAAATATCAACTTTCATTTTGCCTAATCTTTCTACTTCCACTTCTGCATTTTCAGCAAAAAGAAATGCTGGCACATTTGCAAAAGTAACATTTCCAGCCACATTGTCTTTAACATCAATTTCTACTTTAACAAGACCGGCCGGTGTATCCAGCGTGATTTTTGTAATAGGTTCTTCTGCTTCAACAATTCCAGATTCAATTAAAGCAGTTGACACACCAATCGTATCATGTCCACACATTGGCAGATATCCTCCCACTTCAATAAAAATTACACCAATATCTGCTTCTTTATGACATGGCTCAGTTAATATAACCCCGGACATAACATTATTTCCTCTAGGTTCATACATAAGTGCTTTTCTTATCCAATCCTGATTTTCTTTCATATAAAACATTTTTTCCTTCATAGTATCACCTGGCACATAAGGTATTCCACCAGTAATTGTACGCGTCGGTTCTCCTGCAGTATGTGAATCAATTGTGCTAAAGCTACGTTTAAATCGCATTATTTTGTATCTCCTTTCTGATCCCAATTACTTTTAATACAAATTATGATTTCTGATAAAAAATAATTGTTTCTTCATTTTTATTAATATAATTCACTCATAGTTATAATACATGTTATGGTCATACCAGTTATATTAAATCAATTATATTATTTCGCTGCACTCATGTCAACTATCTTTACTATTAATAAATTAAAAAATAAAATAAATTATCTTATAAATAAAATTAGCGGCTATACCTGCAGATAAACCTCCAATAAAATGACTGGTAATTGCCATTGATATTAATTCTCTTCTGTTTAATGCATCCATCATTGCAACATGTGTACTTAAAAATCCGCTCCAGCACATCCCCATGGCTGTAAAAACTGCTATTTCATTACCACTTATGATGTTTTCAGCTAAAAATTTTGGGATTAAGCTTAAAGCTGCTCCAACAGCTCCTAATGCTGTTATTGGAAAAGCAATAGCTTCTGGACTTTTGAAGCCAAATAATGGTCTGAGTATCGGTGATAAATATTCCCCAATTCTCGGTAATAATCTAACTCCCTCAAAAGCTTCTCCCTGATACCCTTCCGCGGGCATTCCAAAAGTTAATATCATAATAATTGTACATATAATTAAAACTCCAGGTATTAAGCTTAAACCTATGTCCACACCAAGTTTTCCACCTTCCAGCATAGCACTCAACGCTCTTTCCAAAAAATTTGCTTCTACCTCTGCTGGTTCTTTTTTATTTAAAAAATTTCGTTCTTCCATATTTTCTAATTTTTCTTTATCAAAATGCTCAATTTCATTTTGATCAATATCCATATTTTTTTTCACTCTATAATTCATTATTCTTACACTTACTATACTTCCAATCACGGCTCCAAAATTACCAATAAGTGCTTCTTTCATAAATCCAAATCCTGCCATAAAAGTAGTTAAAATTAAACCCATACCAAATGCGGTTCCTAAATTGCATAATGATGGTACTTCATGTTTTCTGAAATACCCTATATAACCCTCTTCTTTTGCAAGTGATATTATTGCAGGATTATCTGAAAGATATGTAGTTATTATTCCTAAAAAAGAAACACCCGGCAACTTATATAAAGGCCGCATTAAAGGAGCAAATATTTTATTTAGTAAATTT
>CAZLIW010000312.1:0-2545 GCA_964559325.1 uncultured Halanaerobium sp.
TTTCATAGCTAACATCATACTTAATATCCCACTTTTCATATCACTGGCACCTCTACCGCAGAGAAATCCATCTTTAATCTCTCCTGAATATGGATCAAATTCCCAGTTTTCTTTGTTACCAGCTGGCACTACATCTAAATGTCCATTTAATATTAATGTTTTCCCTTTTTTATCTCCTTCTAAAACAGACAGAATAACCGGCCATCCTTCTTTTCCTTCTTTTATTTCATATGATAAATCATTATCTTCAAAAAATCCGCACACATAATCTACAATTTTATCTAATTTACCAGGTGGATTTTCACTTGGAATTTTAATAAGATCAGAAGCCAGTTTTACAGCTTCATCTTCATCAATCATTTCCATAATCTTTTTCTCTAGACTTTCTTTATCTACCAAAATCAACAACTCCTTTATACTTTTAAATATAGCTTATAAATCACGAGCCATTTTTGGATCAAGTGCATCTCTTAATCCATCACCTAAAAAGTTGAAACCCAGCACAGTTATCATAATTGCCCCACCTGGTATTGTTGCTATCCACCAGGCAAAACTCAGATAACTTCTTCCATTTGCTATTAGAGCTCCCCATTCTGGATAAGGAGGCTGTACACCCAGGCCCAAAAAACTCAGAGAAGCTGCCCATAAGATCGCAGAAGGAATATAAAGTGTTGTATAAACTATAACTGGTGCCAGCATATTTGGAGCAACATGCTGGAAAATTATCTTAAAATCACTTGCCCCCAGTGCCCTGGCAGCCTGAATATATTCGGATTCTCTGATTTTTAAAACTTCCCCTCTAACAAGTCGGGCAAACTGTGTCCATCCTACAGCACCAATAGCTATTATGACATTCCACAGTCCTCCTCCAAGAGCACCTGCTATAGCAAGGGCCAGCACCAGTGCAGGAATAGCAAGCATAATATCAACAATACGCATTATAAAGGCATCAACCCTGCCACCATAAAAACCGGCCAGAAAACCCATAATAGAACCTGCTACTGCAACAATAGCAACAACTCCAATACCAACTAAAAGTGTATATCTTGCACCAAAAATCACTCTACTCAAAAGATCTCTGCCCAGATCATCTGTCCCAAAAGGATGTTCTAAAGAAGGAGGAGATAACAGACTATCATAATTCTGAACTGTAGGATCATATGGAGCAATAAATGGCGCAAAAACAGCAATCAATATAACAGAGACTATAATTAAGGCTCCTAATAAAGCCAGTTTATTTCTTTTGAATTTTTTCCAGAATCTACTCTCAGATTTTTTCATTTCTTTTTTCTTTTTCTCTTCCACAGCTTATCCTCCTTCCATCAATCATACCTGATTCTCGGATCAAGATATGCATATGCAAAATCAACTGCAATATTTGAAATAACAACCAGAATTGCTATTATCAGTACAACACCCTGAACAACAGGATAATCTCTTTTCATAATTGAATCAACAAGAAGTCTTCCCATACCTGGCCAGGCAAAGACTGTTTCAGTTATAACAGCACCTCCAAAAAGCCAGGGTATTCTGAGCCCCAGGAGTGTAACCACAGAAATTAAAGCATTTCTAAATGCATGTTTAATAATTACTTTATTTTCACCAAGACCTTTACTTCGAGCAGTTCTCACATAATCTTCATGTATAATCTCAAGCATATTTGATCTTATAATACGCATAAAGAGAGCTGCCGGTGGTAATCCAAGTGTAAGGCTAGGTAAAATCAAATATTTAAATCCATCCAGTGTCCAGATTGGACCTCCTCTCCCGGAAACAGGTAAGATATCTAAATTGATGCTAAATATTAACATAAAAATAAGTCCAAGCCAAAAATATGGCATAGAAACCCAGAACAGTGCAAAAATACGCGAAAATTGGTCAAAAATTGTATATCTTTTAACAGCTGAAATTATCCCAGTAGGGATGGAAACTATTAAAGTAATAAAAAGTGCTATTATTGTTAATTCAAGTGTAGCCCAGATTCTATCTCTAATCATATTCCAGACAGGGGCATGTGTTCTTATTGAAACACCCAAATCACCAACTACTGCTTTACTCACCCACTGAAAATACTGCTTATACACAGGCTGATCTAATCCCAGTTCTTGTCTTTTTTCCTGCAGCATCTCATCTGTAAGATTTGTTCCATATATTAATTTTACTGGATCTCCAGAAATATGCATTAGAGAAAAAACTAAAATTGTAACACCTAAAAGGATTGGTACTATCATTATTGTACGGCGTAATATATACTGAAGCATTTCTAACACAACCTCCATTTACAAAAATAATCAGAGACAGCTTAAACTGCCTCTGATATAGTTTTTTTCTCTATTCTTTGTGGAGCAAGAGGGCTCTCATAATTGGTGGCCACCATGGATGTGATAAAAGTTCGTCAACACCTTTGACATCTTCTTTTGCCGCAAATATCTTTGCATTAGAAACAAGTGGTACCCAGATACCTGTTTCAACAACAATCTCCTGAACCCTATTTAATGCCTCAGTTCTCTCTTCAAGACTCATACTATCTCCGGCAATTTCAATA